>NZ_JBBGYS010000071.1:0-21859 GCF_037479595.1 Pseudomonas sp. MYb541
AAATCAGCCAGGGTCAGAAGTGATACTTGACCAGGAAGCTTGCGGTGTCCTGGTTAGTCTTGAACGCACCCGAATCTTCGATCCCGTACTTGTTCTTCCAGTAGTCGTATTCAAAACCGACATACAACTGCTTGTCGCCCCAATGCAGCGCTTTACCCAGGTCATATTTGACCTGTGGGTTGAAGTGCAGGTTGGCGTGGTAAGTGCCACGGGCGTTCTTGTCGTTGTCCGTCACCCAGTCCATGAAGCCGTCGATCAACACGTCAGAGTTGCCCACGGGAATGGTGTATGACCAGACCGGAGTAATCTGCCAGACGCCGTCACCCGGACGATTGCCTTCGGTCTGGCGTTGGTAGAAGTTCAACTGGAAGTAGTCGAAGCCGGGGATGTTCAGGTCGAAGCCCGGGCCGAGCAGGTACGACTCGTTATCGCCTTCGCCAAACTCGTAAGTGAATGCCAGCAGTACGTCTTTGATCGGGCCGAACGACAGGTCTTTATCAAAGATCTTGCCGAACGACAGGCGCGGGCTTATTTCACCGTAGTAAGTACTGGGGCCGACGTTGCCGTCTTCCTTGCCGTTGTAAAAGATGCGGTCGACGAAGATAAAGTTGTCGCCGTACTTCCAGGCATCCGCATGTTCGAACGTGACGGTTTGCTGGATTTGCGGGTTGACGGTAAAGCTCTTGCCCCACAGGTAAGTCAGGCTGTTGTTCTGCCACTGCAACAGGTCACCGGCCACGGCTTGGCCACCGGCCAGCAGGGATCCCGCCAGCATCAGGCCTTTGAACATAGGTTTCATTCGGTTGCTCCCGAGTTAAAGTTTTATGGTTTTTCTTCTACGCAGGCGCTCTGGTGTGGCGCCTTTTGGTTCGCTGCAAAAATCGTCTGTTCGGTCAGCTTTAGTGCTTTTAGCAAGAGCTGCGCCAAGGTGTTTAAAAAGCCAAAAAATCCCCGTCGGCTGCATGGGATGCAGTCGAATTCAGAGGACTTTTGCGCACTTTGGCCGCAGACATAAGGCCGGGATAAGTTGGCCTTGCAGTCAGCTTTTACATTCGCTGTTTTTTTTTGAGTCGATTCGAGCGGGCGCGGAGAATACTGGCTCCCAGGCCGTGGCTCAAGTGCGCTGTTAAAGCGCGCGTGGGGCGAGAATGGGGCACGGCTTGTGGCCGGCCCCAGGTGAAGGGTGTGCATGCTTGTGTTCCCTGTTTCGTTATTGTTTTTATTCTTTGCTTTTTAGTAACAGGGGGAATCAATGCGTATGAGCGACTTCAGGGCGTTCAGCGCCACCGAGAATGTTGAACAGGATGTTCAGCGACAACGCGCTGAGCGTGGCCATGGCGATGCCACTGTGGGTAATCGGGCTCATCCACAGCGGTAGCTGCGCGAAGAACTCCGGGCGCACCACGGGGATCAGGCCCATGCCGATACTCACCGCCACCAGCAACTGGTTGCGACGGTCGGCGATGTCGGCTTCCTGCAGGATCTTGATCCCGGTCGCCGCCACCATGCCGAACATGGCGATGGCCGCGCCGCCGAGCACCGCCGGTGGAATCGATGCCACAAGGTAGGCGGCCTTGGGCAACAGGCTCAGCACAATCAGGAAGACCCCGGCCATGATCGTCACCGAACGGCAACGCACGCCGGTCATCTGCACCAGACCGATGTTCTGCGCGAAGGACGAGTGGGTGAAGGTGTTGAAGAAACCGGCAAAGAATGACGCACCGGCATCACACAACAGGCCACGGCGCAGCATCTTCGGCGTGACATCCTGGCCGGTGATCTTGCCCAGCGCGAGAAACATCCCGGTGGATTCGACAAAGATGATCACCACCACCAGGCACATTGACAGGATCGGCGCCAACTCGAACTTGGGCATGCCGAAGTGCAACGGCGTCACCACCTGCACCCACGGCGCCATCGCCAGGCCGCTGAGGTCGACCATGCCGAGCGCACCGCACAAGGCGTAACCCAGGCCCATGCCGATCAGCACCGAGATATTCACCCAGAAACCGCGCATGAAGCGGTTGATCAGCAGGATGGTGGCCAGTACCAGTGCGGCAATCGCCAGGTAGATCGGCGAGCCAAATGTGGCGGCAGCACTGCCGCCACCGGCCCAGTTCACGGCTACCGGAAACAGCGACAGGCCAATCGCGGTGATCACTGTGCCGGTCACCAGTGGCGGGAAAAAGCGCACGACCTTGGACATGAATGGCGCGATGAGCATGCCGAAGAACCCGGCGGCGATGGTCGCGCCGAAGATTCCCTGCAAGCCGATGCCGGGCATGCCGGCCATCGCGACCATGCTGCCGACGGCGGCAAAACTGGCGCCCATCATCACCGGCATGCGAATGCCCACCGGACCGATGCCGAACGACTGCACCATGGTGGCGATACCGGCGACCAGCAGGTCGGCGTTAATCAGAAAAGCGATTTCTTCACGGCTCAAACCGGCGGCCTGGCCAATGATCAGGGGCACGGCGACGGCGCCGCCGTACATCAGTAAGACGTGTTGCAGGCCTACCAGAATCAGTTGCAAGAGGGGCAGCCGCACCATGGCGGGCGCGGCAGGAATCTGCGGTTCGGCTAACTCGGTCATGCAACACCTCGGATCTTTTTTATTTTTGTTGTTTCAACAATTGTGTAGCGGAGAGCTTTGTAGTGAGCGGGCTTGCCCCGCGCTGGGTGGCGAAGCCGCCCCAATCCGGCCACCGTGCACTTCCAGACAGAATCCAGGGGGCTGGTTTTAGGGCGGCTTCGCCACCCAGCGCGGGGCAAGCCCGCTCACTACAGGACATCGTTAGCTAGTTGGTACGGGCCCCCTGATTGATCCAGGTGCCAATCAGGTCCCGTTCCTGCTGGGTCATCTGGGTGATGTTGCCCAACGGCATGATCTGGCTCGCCACGGCCTGCGCTTGAATACGCGCGGCCTGCTGCTGGATCTGTGCCGCGGTGTCAAACATCACCCCAGCCGGCGCGGTGCTGAACAGCGGGCTGGTGGGCTTGGCCGAATGGCACACGGTGCAACGCTGCTCGATCACGCTGTGGACCTGGCCGAAATCCGTGGTGGCCTGGGCCGGTGCCGGTTCAGCCGCCGGAGCGGCGGGTGCGGCCGGCGCAGCGGGTTTCAAGCCACCACCCAACGCCGTTTCCGGCAATGGCTGGTACTCGATGGCGGCGGGTGCCTTGGCCACTTCCGGTGCGGTCGACACCGGTTTTGGTCCGGTGACGTACGCCAGGCTGATCATCGCCAACGCGCCTACCGGCAAGGTCCACGCATACTTCTGGCTGTTGTGACGGGTGTTGAAGTAGTGCCGTACCAACACCGCCGCTACCGCGATACCCGCCAGGATCAGCCAGTTGTATTGGCTGCCGTAGGTGCTCGGGAAGTGGTTGCTGATCATGATGAACAGCACCGGCAAGGTGAAGTAGTTGTTGTGACGTGAACGCAACAAGCCTTTGGCCGGCAGTGCCGGGTCTGGCGTGCGGTTCTCCGCGATTGCCGCCACCAACGCGCGTTGCGCCGGCATGATGATGCGGAACACGTTACCGACCATAATGGTGCCGATCACCGCACCCACGTGCAGGTAGGCGCCACGGCCACTGAACACTTTGCTGAAGCCGTACGCGGCGGCAATCAACAGCACGAACAGGATGAAACCGAGCAGGGCAGGGCGCTTGCCCAGGGCCGAGTCGCACAGGAAGGAGTAGATGAACCAGCCGGCGAACAGTGAACCAATGCCCAGCAATACGCCTTCCGGACCACTGAGGCTGCTGCCCGGGGCCAGCAGGTACAAGGTCGGGTTCCAGTAGAACACCACGCACAGCAGCGCAATACCGGACATCCAGGTGAAATAGGCTTCCCATTTAAACCAATGCAGGTTGTCCGGCATGGTCGGCGGGGCCAGTTTGTATTTTTCCAGGTGGTAGATACCGCCACCGTGGATCGCCCACAAGTCACCGGCCAGGCCGCTCTTGGGGTTGACGCGATTGAGGTTGTTTTCCAGCCAGACGAAGTAGAAAGAAGCGCCGATCCACGCGACGCCCGTGATCATGTGAACCCAGCGCACGCTCAGGTTCAGCCATTCCATCAAATGTGCTTCCACAGTCTTTACCTCTCGCCTGTCACCCTTGTTGTCGGGTGATCAGACCTTCTCTTATTGGTGGGGGGCGAGGATCAACCGCTCATCCTCTTTGAAAAAATGCTCATCGCAGTTATTGCCTGTGCCACTGCGATCAACCACCAGGAAGTCATCCCGCTTTTCGATCGTCAGCACCGGGTGGTGCCAGACGCCGCGATGGTAATTAATGCCCTGCCTGCCGTTAGTGACGAAGGCGCGGACCAAGCCCGATACAGGTTCATCGCCAAGTGGCGCGACCACGATCAGAAAGGGGTTGCCGAGCAGCGGAATGAAAGCCTGGCTGCCCAGCGGGTGTCGTTCCAGCATGCACACGGTCAGCGGCATGTCCTGCGCGTCGGCGCGGAAGATGCTGATGATCGCGTTGTCCTCTGGCTTGGCGGTTTCCACCGTTGCCAGTTTGTGGAAGCGCATGGTCGACCCGTTGTTGATCATGAAGTGATCGCTGCCGTCGGTTTCGATAACGTCTCCGAAAGGGGCGAAGGCTTCTTTGGTCAGGGGTTCGATCATCAGTGTGCGCATGGCTGTCTTCTTATCCGAATGCTGTGTTGTTTGATCTATTGTCATCGCGGGCAAGCCCGCTCCCACACTTGGAATGCATTCCCCTGTGGGAGCTGGCTTGCCTGCGATGGGTTCACCGCTTACTTAGCTACCTTGCCCAATACTCGCAGGCGGCTCACGCCACCATCCGGGAACACATTCAGGCGGATGTGAGTAATCGGGCCCAGCGCCTTGATTTGCTCGGCAAACGTGTGTTCAGCGTGCATTTCCAGTTTCTGCGCCGGCAACAGTTCGCGCCAGAACAGCGATTGGGTTTCGATCTGGCTGTCGGTGCCGCCCTTCACGAAGGCGCCCTGGATCGAGCAGGTGTCCGGGTAGTTGCCTTTGAAGTGCAGGGTGTCGACGATGATTTTCTCGATCTCGCCCGGATGGCCCAGCGCCACAATCACCCAGTCATTGCCTGGCGTGCGACGACGTGCGGTTTCCCAACCGTCGCCCATGTTGATACCACGGCCTGGGTTGAGGATGTTGCTCATGCGGCCGAAGTGTTCATCGGAACAGGCCAGGGCACGACCGCCGTTAAGAGCGGCAGCCAGGTCGACCTGTTCGTTGTCGCCCACCGAGGACCAGTCGCGGAACGGCACGCCGTACACACGCAGACGGGCCACGCCGCCATCCGGGTAGATGTTGAAACGCAGGTGGCTGAACGCCTGGTCGTTGTTGATCTCGTGGTAGTGGTGGCTGTTGCCTTGCAGCTCGACGGCCGACAGCACTTCCACCCACTGGGTCTTGTCATCCGGCTCGCCCGAAGCCAGGAAGCAGGCTTCCAGGGACGCCGACGGCGGGAAGTTGCCGGTGAAGAATGAAGTGTCGATGTCCACGCCTTTGATGCTGCCCGGTACGCCCAGGCGGATCACAGCGCTGTCGTAGCCTTCGAAGCGCTTGCGGCGCGACTCCCAGCCGTCCATCCACTTGCCGTTGTCATCGAAAACGCCCTCCTTCCATACGGCCGGGGTCGGCTGGAACAGGCGGTTGGCGTCGGCGAACCAGTCATCGGTGACGGAGATGATCTTGGTGCCCAGGCGGGCGTCGGCCAGGTTGACGAACTTTTCGAAAGGTACGGCGTAAGCTTTCATTCTTCTTGTCTGCCTTAGAGAGAGTGGCTGGGGATGGTCGTTTAGAGGGTCAGTAATCGGAACAACGCGATCTTGTTGATCTCGGCCAGTGCACATTTGAACTCGGCCTCGACCGAGTTGTGAATGCGCGTTTCGAACGCGGCCAGGATCTGATGCCGGTTGCTGCCTTTTACCGCCATGATGAAGGGAAACTTGAACTTGGCCTTGTAGGCATCGTTCAGCTCGGTGAAGCGAGAAAACTCTTCGGCCGTGCATTGGTGAATCCCCGCGCCAGCCTGTTCATCAGTGCTGGCTTGGGTGAGTTGGCCCTGGACGGCAGCTTTGCCGGCCAGGTCCGGGTGAGCGTTGATCAGCGCCAACTGGCTGGCATGATCGGCGCTCAACAGGATGTCGCTCATGCGCTGGTGCAGGGTTTCGATCTGGTCGACCGAAGCGTCCTGGCCCAGGTCGTAGGCCTTTTCGGCTACCCATGGCGAATGTTCGTAGATATCGGCGAAGGCTGCGACGAATGCATCGCGGCTCAGGGTCGACGGTTTCAAGGTGTGAAACGCAGTCATTTCGCGGCTCCCGTGTACGGGTGGGTTTCGTGCCAGTGACGGGCAATGTCCACACGACGAGTGAACCACACCTGTTCGTGACCTTTGACGTATTCAATGAACCGCTTCAACGACGCCAGGCGCGCCGGGCGGCCGATCAGGCGGCAGTGCAGGCCAATGGAAAGCATCTTCGGTGCCTCGGCGCCTTCGGCGTAGAGCACGTCGAACGCGTCCTTGAGGTATTCGAAGAAGTCATCGCCCTTGTTGAAACCCTGCACCTGGGTGAAGCGCATGTCGTTGGTGTCCAGGGTGTAAGGGATTACCAGGTGCGGCTTGCCGGTGGGGTTGTTGGGTTCCCAGTAGGGCAGGTCGTCGTCGTAGGTGTCGCAGTCATAGAGAAAGCCGCCTTCCTCCATCACCAGCCGCCGGGTGTTGGGGCCGGTGCGGCCGGTGTACCAGCCCAGTGGGCGCTCGCCGGTCAGCTCGGTGAGGATGCGGATGGCTTCGAGCATGTGCTCACGCTCCTGGGCCTCGTCCATGTACTGGTAGTCGATCCAGCGGTAGCCGTGGCTGCAGATCTCATGGCCGGCCTCGACCATCGCACGGATCACATCCGGATGGCGCTGAGCGGCCATCGCCACGGCGAAGATGGTCAGCGGGATATCGAATTCTTTGAATAACTTGAGGATGCGCCACACGCCGGCACGGCTGCCGTATTCGTACAGCGACTCCATGCTCATATTGCGTGCGCCTTGCAGCGGCTGGGCCGAGACCATTTCCGAGAGGAAGGCTTCGGACTCTTTGTCACCGTGCAGGATATTGCGCTCGCCACCTTCTTCGTAGTTGAGTACGAAAGACAGCGCAATGCGCGCCTTGCCCGGCCAGTGGGGGTGAGGAGGGTTACTGCCGTAACCGATCAGGTCGCGTGGGTAGTCAGCGCTCACTGCAGTCTTCCTTCTTGTTCGTCGTGTTAGCGATGAGTGATTGTATACAACTTATCGCGCACTTTGTAAGCCTACATTTCTGCATTTTTTCTGCAGGGCTCTAGATGAATGGTGTAGCAAGAAACTTGCCTGGTTGGTCAGCTAATGGACAAAAGGTCGTTTAAAAGCAAGGATTACTCATCGATTGTGCCGTTGAGCAACGCAGGCAGGTAGATCCATAGGTTTGTGATTTTTATTGTGTACAATTTTTTTAAAAAGTGTCTTAATCAGCCATCGCCGGCTTTTTCGCTGCCCTGAAAAAGTGCGGACCACTCTTCTACTGACTATGGGAGGCGCGTAGACGCCATGGGACGTTTGACCACACACGTTTTGGATGCTGCACACGGCTGCCCCGGCAGCGCAATCAAGGTTGAGCTGTACCGCGTCGAAGGCGCGCAGCTGGAACTGGTCGCCACCGCCGTCACCAACAGCGACGGCCGTTGCGACGCGCCCTTGTTGCAGGGCGATGATTACCGCAGTGGTGTGTACCAGCTGCAATTCAGCGCCGGTGACTACTATCGCGCCCGTGGTGTGCAACTGCCCGAACCGGCCTTCCTGGATGTGGTGGTCCTGCGCTTCGGCATCAGCGCCGAACAGGATCACTACCATGTCCCGCTACTGATTTCGCCCTACAGCTACTCCACCTATCGCGGTAGCTAGCGTCACCTCGCTTCACACCCCCAAAGCTCTTCGTTGGTTTTTCGCCCGCCCACACTGCGGGCTTTTTTTCGTCTTGATCTCTGGTTAACTGTCTACCTCTCCCGCCGTGCGTCGTTCACCTAGCCTCTGGTTTGCAATGCCAAGGAGGCATTCATGAGCACGGCATGCAGCGGTCGGATGCCTGGTTCCAGGCGGGCAGCCCTCGCGCAGGGGCGCCTGGTCAACGTGCTGGCGGGTATCCAGCACGATGACCATTCGCGGACGTTCACGGTGTTTTTCGTCAAGCTTGAAGGTATCTGAGTGCCTGCGCCTGCTTCAGCGACTGAGCAGCGACGCCGCGCCAGCCCCGCCGAACAAGGCGGCGCTGGCGCGGTTGAACCAGTTCTGGCCTTTGCCGCTGCGCAAGTACCGCGCAGCGCCATGGGCGCTCAGGCCGTAGGTCAACTTGCACAACAGGTCGAGTACGGTCCAGGTGGCGATCATGATCAGCAATTGCGGGAGAAAGGGCTGCGTGCCATTGAGAAACTGGGGCAAGAAGGCGGCGAAAAACAGGATGTCCTTGGGGTTGCTCGCGCCCAGTACAAACGCTCGGCCAAACAGCGTGCGAAAGCGTGGGGTGGCGATGGCCTGGGGCACTACGGCACCTTGCGCCGGCTGGCGCGATTGCTTCCAGCTCTGCCAGGCGAGGTAAAACAGGTAGAGCGCGCCGACAATTTTCAAGGCGCTGAACACCTGCTCGGAGGCCAGTAGCAGAGCGCCCAGGCCCAGGGCCGAGGCGCTCAACAGGCAGATCGAGGCAAACACCCCACCGAGAAACGCTGGATACGAACGGCGCAGGCCGAAGTTGAGACTGTTGCTGATCATCAGCAATGACAGGGGCCCCGGGATCAGGATCACCACCAATGCCGCGCCGCTGAACAGTAGCCAGGTTTCCAGGTTCATCCGTTACTCCTTTATAGAAATATGAATTTGGCGATAAAGATCGCGCACAGCACCCATAGGCTGACGGAAATCTCACGGTACTTGCCAGTGCCGGCCTTGAGCGCCACGTACGTGATAAAGCCCAAGGCAATACCGTCAGCAACCGAAAACGTCAGCGGCATCATGATTGCCGTGACGATCGCGGGAATGCTGTCGGTGGCTTCATCCCAATTGATATGGGCCATGCTCGCCATCATCAGCATCGCAACGTAAATCAGCGCACCGGCGGTGGCATATGCCGGGATCATGCCGGCCAGCGGTGCAAAAAACATCGCCGCCACAAACAGCACGCCCACGGTCACGGCGGTGAGCCCGGTGCGACCGCCAGCGGCCACGCCAGCAGCACTTTCCACATAGCTGGTGACAGGCGGCACACCGACCATCGCACCAAACACACTGGAGGCACTGTCGGCCTTCAATGCACGGGAGAGGTTATCGATCTTGCCCTCGGCATTGACCAACCCGGCCCGTTGCGCGACGCCCATCAGTGTACCTGCGGTATCAAACATGTGTACAAAAAGAAATGCGAATACAACGCTTATCATGCTGACATTGAATACACCTTTAATGTCCATGGCCATCCAGGTCGGCGCCAGGCTCGGCGGGGTGGAGATCATGCCGTTGTAATGCACCAAGCCCAGGCCCCAGCCAGCGAGCGTCACGGCGATAATGCTGATCAGGATCGCGCCGAACACACGGTGGTAGCTGAGGATGGCGATCAGCAGAAAGCACACGGCCGCGAGCAGTGGCGCGGGTTCATGCAGTGAACCGAGCTTGATCAGCGTGGCCGGGCTGTCGACGATGATGCCGGCGGTTTTCAGGCCGATCACCCCTAGGAACAGGCCCACGCCCGCGCCCATGGCATGACGCAGGCTGACGGGAATGCTGTTGAGCAACCATTCACGCACTCGCGAGAGCGTCAGGCCCATGAACAGCACGCCGGAGATAAACACCGCCCCCAGCGCGGTTTCCCAGGTGTACCCCATGGTGCCGACCACGGTGTAGGTGAAAAACGCGTTCAGGCCCATGCCCGGCGCCAGGCCCACCGGCCAGTTGGCATACAAGCCCATCAGTAGGCAACCCAGCGCGGCGGCAATACAGGTGGCAACAAATGCCGCGCCGTGGTCAATGCCTGCGTCGGCCATGATGTTGGGGTTGACGAAGATGATGTACGCCATGGTGATGAAGGTGGTAAGGCCGGCGATCAGCTCGGTCTTCACTGTGGTGCCATGCAAGCGCAGTTTGAACAGGCGTTCCAGCCAGCCGTTCTGTGAGGGGGCAAGGTCAAGCGTCGGGGCTTCGGATTTGCGGCTATCCACAGCGAGTACTCCTCAAGAGTTTTATTGTTATTTCCAGCGCCGGTCACGGGTGTGGGCAACAGCGCTTTGAGGTACTGGCGGGTTTTGTTGACCAATAGGTCAGGAACTCGCACGAGGCGAATTATGCTTTTGTATACAAATAAAGCAAATAATGTTTTCGAATAGCGGTGTGAAGGGCTAGTTCGCGCTCAATGCCTGATTGACGGCCAACCATCCTGTGACTGCCTCTTCGCCCGCCTCACTGAACGCGCGTTGCAACAGTTTCACCTGTTCACGGCGCAGGGATTGCTCGAAACGCAGGCCTTCGTCGGTCAATTCCAGCAGGCGTTTACGTTTGTCGGTTTCGGATGCAACGCTGTTCACCAGGTGCATTTCCTGCAATTGGCGCAGCGGCATGTTCAGCGCCTGCTTGCTCACACCGAGCAACTCCAGCAGTTCCTTTACGCTCAAGGCCGGGTAGCGCGCGATAAAAAACACAATGCGCTGGTGCACCCGGCTCAGGCCACGGCGCTCCAGCATTTCGTCGGCCTTGGCGGTAAACGCCTGGTAGCCGAAGAAGAACGCTTCCATGGCTGTTTGCTGGGCGGTGGGATTTTTAAGGTCAAGCATATTGACGTATCCGTGTGAGTCGTCGTAATTTCGGTCAACTAGTTTGACGTATTTCCCACAGGCTTCGCTACCGGTGACCTTATGGCCTTCTCTGAACGTGTTACGCGCCTCAAAAGCTCCTTGATCCGTGAAATCCTCGCGGCGGCCCAGCGCCCGGAAGTGATGTCGTTCGCCGGTGGCCTGCCGGCCGAAGCCATGCTGCCTGCGCTGAACTGGGACGACATGCCCCTCAACATCGGCCAATACGGCATGAGCGAAGGCGAGCCACAGTTGCGCGAATTGCTTGCCGCCGAAGCGCGTGCACTCGGCGTGCCGTGCCAGGCCAGCCAGGTGCTGGTGGTCAGCGGTTCCCAGCAAACCCTGGACCTGGCGGCCAAGCTGTACATCGACAAAGGCACGCAGATTCTGTTGGAAGGCCCGACTTACCTGGCCGCCTTGCAGATCTTCCAACTGTTCGGTGCCGATTGTCTCACCGTGCAACTGGAAGCCGATGGCCCGAACCTGGCCGCGTTGCGCGCCAACCTCGAACGCCATCGCCCGGCGTTCATCTACCTGATCCCGACCTTCCAGAATCCGTCCGCCGTACGCTACAGCGAAGCCAAGCGCGAAGCCGTCGCTGCGCTGCTCGATGAATTCGGCGTCACTCTGATTGAAGACGAGCCCTACCGCGAACTGACCTTCGACGGCGGCAGCGCCAAACCCATCGTCGGGCGCCTGAAAAAAGCCAGTTGGATCTACACCGGCACCGTGTCCAAGACCCTGTTGCCGGGTTTGCGCGTCGGCTACCTGATCGCCAGCCCGGACCTGTTCCCGCACTTGCTCAAGCTCAAGCAATCGGCCGATCTGCACACCAATCGTGTTGGCCAATGGCAGGCGATGCAGTGGATCGGCAGCGAAAAATACCAACGGCATCTGGTGGAACTGCGTAGTTTTTACCGCCAGCGCCGCGATGCATTCCAGGCGGCGCTAAAGTGTCACTTCGCCGATCTGGCCGACTGGCAAGTGCCCCAAGGTGGATTATTCTTCTGGCTGACCTTGAAACAGCCACTCGACACCCGCACCTTGTTGGCGCAAGCGCTGGAACAGAATGTCGCGTTCATGCCCGGTGAACCGTTCTTTTCCGAGCCGGACCAACATCATGGTTCTCTGCGGCTCAATTTCAGCCATATCGACCCGGCCCGCCTCGACGAAGGTCTCAAGCGCCTGGCCGCGGTTGTCCGTCAAGCACAGCACGCGCAAGCGGCATAAGGGGAGCCCCATGTACAAGGTTTATGGCGATTACAAGTCGGGCAACTGCTACAAGATCAAATTGATGCTCAGCCTGTTGGGCATCCCATACCAATGGGTGGATGTGGACATCCTCAAGGGTGACACCCAGACCGCCGAATTCCTGGCGAAGAACCCCAACGGCAAGATCCCCGTGCTGGAACTGGAAGACGGCACCTGCCTGTGGGAGTCCAACGCGATTCTCAACTTTCTGGCCGATGGCAGTGAATTCCTTCCGTCCGAACCGCGCCTGCGCACGCAAGTGCTGCAGTGGCAGTTCTTCGAGCAGTACAGCCACGAGCCGTACATTGCTGTGGCGCGGTTTATCCAGTTTTACCTGGGGTTGCCCGAGGATCGCCTGGAGGAATACAAGAAGCTGCACAAGGGCGGTTACAAAGCGCTCAAGGTCATGGAGCGCCAATTGCAGCTGACGCCGTACCTAGTGGGCGATCAGTTCTCCATCGCCGATGTGGCCTTGTATGCCTACACCCATGTGGCGAATGAGGGTGGTTTTGAGTTGGATGCTTATCCGGGGGTGCAGGCGTGGTTGAAGCGTGTTGCCAGCCATCCCAAGCATGTGCCGATGCTCGATTGATCACCCGCGCAATTCGTTGCTCAATAACTCGAAACACCGCTGCGCCGCCGGGCTCAGGCCCATCCCGCTGCGACTGATCAACCCGATCTCCCGGTTCACGCCGGGATGATCGATGTGGATACGCTTCAATCCTTCCAGGCTGTCCGCCGCCGACTCTGGCAGCAGACTGATCCCCAACCCCTGACGCACCAGTGCCAGCACCGTCGACATGTAGTTGGCCTCCATGCCGGCGTTCATTGTCAGGCGTGTTTCATCGAACAGCGCATCCACTTGTTCGCGCACGCTGCTGTCGCGACCGGTGAGGATGATCGGCTGGTCTGCCAGTTGTTCCAGGGTCAGTGTGCGATGGCGAGTCAGCGGATGGTCCACCGGCACGAACGCACACAAGCGATCATTCAACACCGGCACGAATTCCAGGCCGTGGCTGAGCCGTGCGCGCACGCCGATGCCGAAATCCACCTCGCCGGAACGCACTTGGGCATGAATGCGATGGGCCACCAGGTCATGCAGGCGCACTTCGATCCCGGCAAAGCGCTCGCGAAACACGCGTAGAACCGGCGGCAATGTGCCGGCGCATACGGAGGGCAGGGCAGCGATAGTGACCACGCCTCGGCGCAGGGCGGCAAGGTCGCGGGAGCCGGTGACGATGTTGTCCAGGTCCAGCAGCAGTTTTTCCATGGGGCCACGCGCGTCCTGGCCCGCAGCGGTGATGCTGACATGGCGCGGGCTGCGGTCGAGCAGGGCGACGCCGAGCCAGTCTTCCAGCTGTTGCACCTGTACGGTGAGCGCAGAGGGCGACAGGTGCAACTCGTTGGCGGCCTTGGTGAAACTGCCGGTGCGAGCGACGGCGAGGAAAGCCTGGATGTGTTGGATGCTGTTTTTCATGAGCGCAGCTTCATTTTGTTTTTCCGAACACTAACGGGTGAATATTCCAATTTACAAAGATTAACCCGCTTCCAATACTCCAGGGAAAACAATAACCGGCCACCAAGGCCGCTCTGGAGTAACCCATGCTCGCTACCCTGGGTGTCATCACCATCCTGTGCCTGCTCGCTGCCGTCATGAGCAAACGCCTTTCGCCACTGGTGGCCCTGATCGCCCTGCCGATCATCGCCGCGCTGCTTGGCGGGTTCGGCCTGCAAACCAGCGCCTTCATCATCACCGGCATCAAGAACGTCGCCCCCGTGGTGGGCATGTTTGTGTTTGCGATCCTGTTTTTCGGGATCATGACCGATGCCGGCATGCTCGACCCCATCATTGATCGCATCCTGCGCACGGTAGGCACGCGTCCTACACGCATTGTCGTAGGCACCGCGACCCTGGCGCTGCTGGTGCATTTGGATGGCTCCGGCGCGGTGACCTTTCTGGTGACGGTGCCGGCGATGCTGCCGTTGTATACACGGCTGGGCATCGATAAACGCATCCTGGCTTGTGTTTGCGCGATGGCCGCCGGGGTCAACTTCTTGCCGTGGACCGGTCCGGTGCTGCGTTCCTCTGCGGCTCTGCACGTGCCGGTGGCGGACCTGTTCCAACCGTTGATCCCCGTGCAGATTGTTGGCCTGATCTTTGTATTCGCCTGTGCCTGGTGGCTCGGCCGTCGCGAAGAGAAACGCCTGGGCCTCGGCGCTGGCTCCACCGTGGATGCGGTGCCGCAACGGGTACTGAGTGACGATGACATCAAGCTGCGTCGCCCGCGCCTGTTCTGGGTCAACCTGATCCTGACCGTGTTGGTGATGGTGGTGATGATTGCCGGTTGGGTCGATCCGGTGGTGATGTTCATGCTCGGCACGGTGGTGGCGCTGTGCATCAACTACCCGAACGTCGACGCCCAGCGTGCCCGCATCGACGCTCATGCCAAAACCGCCCTGACCATGGCCAGCATCCTGCTCGCCGCCGGGGTGTTCACCGGCATCATGCAGGGCACCGGCATGCTCAAGGCGATTGCCGAAGTGGCGGTGGCGCAGATTCCGGCCGGCCACGGCAAGTTGATCCCGGCGGTGGTGGGCTTCATTTCCATGCCACTGAGCATGCTGTTTGACCCGGATTCCTACTATTTCGGCGTGATGCCGGTGATCGCCGAAATCGGCAAGGCCCTGGGCGTCGACCCGCTGCAAGTAGCCCAGGCCTCGTTGCTGGGTGTGCACACCACTGGCTTCCCGGTCAGCCCGCTGACCCCCGCGACCTTCCTGTTGGTGGGCCTGTGCAAGATCGAACTGGCCGATCACCAGCGCTTCACCATTCCGTTTCTGTTTGCCGCGTCGGTGTTGATGACCCTGACCGCGTTGCTCCTGGGAGTTATTTGAGATGAAAACCTTGCGCATCGGTTCCGGCGCCGGCTATTCCGGCGACCGTATCGAACCTGCCGTGGAACTGGCCGAGCGGGGCGACCTGGATTACCTGGTGTTCGAATGCCTGGCCGAACGCACGATTGCTTTGGCGCAACAGGCGCGAATCAGCGATCCAGAGGGCGGTTACGACCCGCTGTTGAGTGAGCGTATGCGCCGCGTGTTGCCTTTCGTTGGCGTGAAAGCCGGGCGTCGTCGCTTGCGGGTGATTACCAATATGGGCGCGGCCAATCCGGTGGCAGCGGCCAGTGAGGTGCGGCGAATCGCCAAAGAATTGGGCCTTGATCTCAAGGTGGTCGCTGTCGTCGGCGATGATGTGTTGAGCGTGTTGCAGCCCGAGTGTTTGCTGGATAACGGCCAGACGGTCGGTTCCTTGGGCGCACGACTGATTTCCGCGAATGCCTATTTGGGCGTCGACGGCATTCTGCAGGCGTTGAAGGCCGATGCGGACGTGGTGATCACCGGGCGTGTGGCTGACCCCTCGCTGTTCCTGGCACCGCAGATGTTTGCATTCGGTTGGGCAGCGGACGATTGGCAGCGTCTGGGGCGCGGCACGTTGGTGGGGCATTTGCTTGAATGCGCCGGGCAAGTCAGCGGCGGCTATTTCGCAGATCCTGGCTTCAAGGATGTGGAGGAGCTGGCGCGCCTGGGTTTCCCCTTGGCCGAGATCGCTGAGGACGGTGAGGCGGTGATTACCAAGGTGGGTGGGTCCGGCGGGCGGGTCAGCCGTGCGACCTGCACTGAACAGCTGATCTATGAAGTGCACGACCCGGCGGCGTACCTCACGCCTGACGTGACGGCCGATTTCTCTCAAGTGAGCTTCGTTGAGGAAAGCGTCGACCGCGTGCGTGCCCGAGGTGCAGACGGCCTTGCGCGCCCCGAAAAGTTGAAGGTCAGTGTCGGCTATCTGGACGGTTGGATAGGTGAAGGGCAGATGTCCTACGGCGGTCCCGGCGCTGTCGCACGGGCGCAGCTGGCTCGGGATGTCGTCCTCAAGCGTCTTGAACTGATGGGCGTGAAGATGCAGGACGTGCGTGCTGAGTTGATCGGCATGGACTCGCTCCACGGTCCGCGCAGCACGGTCGAGCCTTGGGAAGTGCGCCTGCGCGTGGCGGCTCGCTGTGAGGAGCGCGGTGAGGCGGTTCGGGTGGGCAATGAAGTGGAAACCCTCTACACCAACGGCCCGTCGGGCGGCGGCGGCGCCAGCAAAAGCGTGCGTCAGGTGGTGGCGGTAGCGTCGTTGTTGCTGCCGCGCGATAAGGTCAACCCGAGGATCGAAGCATGAAGCTGCAGATGCTGGCCCATTCCCGCACAGGGGATAAGGGCGACACGTCGAACATTTCGATCATTGCTTATCGTGTCGAGGACTACCCACTGCTCTGCGAACAATTGACGGCCGAGCGCGTGGCCGAGGTTTTCGCGGGGTTGCGTGAGCCGGGCGCGGCGCCTGTACGGCGCTATGAATTGCCGAATGTGCAGGCGCTGAACTTCGTGTTGCCGGGCATCCTGCGCGGCGGCGTCACCCGCTCGCTGGCGCTGGATGCGCATGGCAAATGCCTAGGGTCCGCGCTGCTGGATCTGGATATCAACGACCTGTAGGAGCCCGGCTTGCCGGCGATGAGGCCCCAACGCCAGACGGCGATTTTACGGACGCCATCGCCGGCAAGCCGGGCTCCTACAGGTGGGGGGCTGTCAGACTGCTGCGAAACGCTTATCGAGGTAATCAATGATCACCTTGGAGTCATACATCCAGGTGGTCTGGCCATTCTCTTCGATACGCAGGCACGGCACCTTGATCTTGCCGCCTTGCTCCAGCAGGGTCTGGCGGTCCTGGTCGTTATTCTTCGCATCTTTCAGCGCGACGGGCACATTCAGGCGGTGCAGGGTGCGGCGGGTCTTCACGCAGAACGGGCAGGCGTGGAACTGATACAGCGTCAGCTCTTTGGCCGCTGCATTCACCTGTGCCTGTTGCTCGGCGGAACGCTGCTTTTTGCGTGGGCGGGTAAGAAAGTCGCCCGCGATGATGACGTGGCCGAGGCCCACTCGAAGTGCTTTGACGAACATGGCTGAAACCTCTTGCCCATGAAGAAGGGGCCGCAGCTTACCTCAATTTTGCAGGCGAAAAAAAACCGGCGATGAACGCCGGTTTTTTTGTACACAGCCTGTTACTTGATTAGGCTGAGGAATTCGCTGCGGGTGGCCGCGTTTTCGCGGAACTCACCCAGCATCACCGAAGTGATCATCGACGAATTCTGTTTCTCCACACCGCGCATCATCATGCACATGTGCTTGGCTTCGATCACCACGGCTACGCCCAGGGCACCGGTCACTTGCATCACCGCGTCGGCGATCTGGCGGCTGAGGTTTTCCTGGATCTGCAGGCGGCGCGCGTACATGTCGACAATCCGCGCAACCTTGGACAGGCCCAGCACTTTGCCGCTCGGGATATAGGCTACGTGCGCCTTGCCGATGAACGGCAGCAGGTGGTGTTCGCACAGCGAGTACAACTCGATGTCCTTGACCAGCACCATTTCGCTGTTGTCGGAGCTGAACAAGGCACCGTTGGTGACCTCTTCCAGAGTCTGCTCATAGCCGCGGCAGAGGTACTGCATCGCCTTGGCGGCACGCTTTGGCGTGTCGAGCAGGCCCTCGCGGGAAACGTCCTCGCCGAGTTGGCCGAGGATCGCGGTGTAGTTTTGTTCCAATGTCACAGGACTGTTTCCGTATGGGTTTCAGAACGGTACGGTATATGCCTGTACCAATGTGAAGCGTTTTTCAGCGCGGATACCGCATTGAGCGCCGGTGATTGGCGCATATAGTAGCGTAGGTGCGCCGACAGTTGTATTCCTGGGCGATGCCGATGTTAGAGTCGGCCTCCGTTGAGGGGGACGTGATGACACCATTGGAACGAAGCATTTCTGAGCGTGCAGTGCTCTTTGCCAAGGAAAATCGGACACGAATAGCCCGGCAATTGGCCTGCTTGAAAAGGTATCCGGCTGACGAATTTCCGGTATCAGTATTCATGGCTGGCTTCCCAGGCGCAGGTAAGACAGAGGTTTCGAAGTCCTTTATTCGCTTGATGGAAGCGAGTGGCGCCACAGCTCTTCGGATCGACCCTGACGACTTTAGGGCGTATTTCCCGGAATACACAGGTGGGAACTCGAGTCTTTTTCAGCGGGGTGTAACCGTTATCGTTGAACGGACCCTCGATCTGGTTTATCAACAGCGCCAGTCGTTTCTTCTGGATGGGACACTCGCGAATCTTGATGTGGCCAGAAAGAATATTCAACGCGCGCTCGATAAAGGCAATCGAACGGCTCAAGTCATTTACGTTTATCAAAAGCCCGAGCTGGCATGGGAGTTTGTGTTGGCACGGGAGGCTATCGAAGGGCGGAATATCCCTTGCAATGAGTTCGCTCGTCAGTTCTAAGCATCGAAGGCGACGGTTTGCCAGTTAAAGCGCGAGTTTCAGGGGCGTCTTCAAGTCGACGTGTTGATCAAGGACACAGACGGTGGCGATGCAGAAATCGGCATTGACCTTTCAGCCGAGGAAATTGACGAGTTGGTCAGGCAGCCCCACCATCCAGATCAACTTGAGAAAATTTTGACTGGAGCAGCCTTATGAAAGGCGAAATCACGGACGCAGTAGAAAGCTATCCAGCGACGACTATGTCAGATTTTTTCCGGAACTGTTCGGTAGAGGAAAAACGGGCGGTGTATCGGAGCGCCGCCAATACGGCGATTACGATGCAAAAAGCCTTGATTTCTTTAGCGAAAGAAAAAAAATCAAGGGAGTTTAGTAGTAACTAGAAATCCAGCTCCCCGAACAAAGAGCCCAGCCTTAGCGCTGGGCTTTTTCATGTCTACTCATCGCGCCCTTCCATCATCGTACGCTTGAGCATCACATACACCGCCCCCGCGCCGCCGTGGCGGGCCTGGCATGAGGTAAAGCCGAGCACCTGGGCATGCTGGCGCAGCCAGGTGTTGACGTGGCTTTTGATCATCGGGCGCTTGCCGTCCAGCCGCACAGCCTTGCCGTGGGTGACGCGTACGCAGCGGATTTCGAACTTGGTGGCTTCAGCCAGGAAGGCCCACAGGGTTTCCCGGGCTTTTTCGACATTCATGCCATGTAGGTCAAGGCTGCCTTCGAACGGGATCTGGCCGGCCTTGAGCTTGCGCATCTGGCTTTCCTGCACGCCATCGCGGGCCCACATCAGCTCGTCTTCGGGGCCGACGTCGATCACGAACTGGTCCGACAGGCCATCCACGGTGGCGGCATCGGTGCGCACGGTCGCTGCCTGACGCAGCTTGGCGATCTGCGCCCGGTCGGCCTTGGGTTTGCCGGTGTCGGCGCGGTCGTGCTTGATCGGCTTGACGCCGCGCAGCTCGTTTTTGAACAGGGAAAAATCGTCGTCTTGCATGTTGGCCTCCGCGAAGGGCGGGCAGTTTACCTAAATCGCGGCGGCCAGGGCGCAGGAAACGCTATCCAAGCGCCATCAGTCGTGCTTTTTCATCAGGTGTGAAGCGATGTTCAGCGACAACGGCTGACGCATTTTCCGACGGCTGCGCCGCCATAACCATACGCCCAACCACAGCACCAGCAGCCCGATCACCAACAGAATCGCCGAGCCGCCAGGGCTGGCATTCAATTCACCAAGGGCCGGCGAGTGACCAAACAAACCGGCGCCACCAGCGCCGGCCAACAGCAAACCAACTATCGCCAGCAACGCGGCAATGCCGGCCACCAGGCGCAGACGCCAGTTGCTCGGGCCCTTGGGGCGCAAGCGACGAGCGTCAAAACCATCGGATATCTTCATTCCGACCTTTCCTCCAGGGTATCGGCCCTTCGACCGGACAATACACAGGTTGTTCCGGGGCGAGGGCTAAATGCGCCAAATGAAAGGGCTTTGCGGATGAGCGGGGCCGTAAACAGGCCGCGCCGCTCATCTGAAGGTCGATCAGATCAGATCTTTGGTCAACGCCAGGGTGGCGAAGTTGTCGGCCATGATGGCCATTTCGGTTTGCTGCACGTGCTCGGCGCTGAGGATGCCACCTTTGTAAGGCAGGTCGCGGGTGGCGCAGGCGTCTTCCACGAGGGTGCAGCGAAAGCCTAGGTTCTTGGCGGCGCGCACGGTGGTGCTGACGCTGGAGTGGCTCATGAAGCCGCAGACGATCAGGTCCAGGGAACCGAGGTCCTGCAAGTGTTTTTCCAGGCCGGTGCCATGAAAGGCGCTGGGCAGCAGCTTGCCGATGATGGTTTCGTCGCCTTCAGGCTCAAGGCCCGGAATGAATTCGCCGCGCTCGCCCTGTGGATCGAACAGACCACCCACGGTGCCCAGGTGACGTACATGCACGATCGGGCGCCCGGCGTTGCGGGCGGCTGACACAAGTTGCTTGATATTGCCGACGGCCGCGTCCATGCCCGAGAGGGCGAGCGGGCCGTTGAGGTATTCCTTCTGGGCGTCGATGATCACGAGGGTCGCATGGCTGAGGTTCGCTGCTGCGTAACCACGACCGCTGAGTTGAAACATCGTCTTTGGAACGGACATTCTGGGGCTCCTGTGAGGGGGGCTTTTGCGACATTGTCCACTGGCTGAGCGGTTCTGTGAATCGCTACCATCGTAAGGTACGCCGTTGTTGACGTGCAGCCATGTCAAGAGGTGGGCCTGTTTAACACAATGATGGCATTTTGGATGAAATCCGACGGATGGCGACGGGTTTTCGTACATCGTCGGTACAGGTGAAGGCTGTTAGAATCGCCAGTCGTTTTTTCCAGGAGCTTGCCCCCGTGACCACTTCCCGCCTGCGCACCTTGCGCGACCATATCCGTTGGGCTGTCAGCCGTTTCCATGGGGAAGACCTGTTTTTTGGCCATGGCACCGACAATGCCTGGGACGATGCCCGGCAACTGGTGCTCGGTGCCTTGCACTTGCCGTGGGAAATTGCCGACAGCTACCTTGATTGCAACCTGGAAGAAGAGGAAGTCGCCCACCTGCAACGCTTGTTGCATCGCCGCATCCACGAACGCGTGCCGACACCTTACCTGATCGGCGAGGCCTGGTTCTGTGGCATGTCGTTTATCGTCGATGAACGCGTGCTGATCCCGCGTTCACCGATCGGCGAACTGATCGAAAACCGTTTCGAACCCTGGTTGGCGCAGCCACCGGCACGCATCCTCGACCTGTGCACCGGTTCCGGTTGCATCGGTATCGCGTGCGCCTATGAGTTCCAGGACGCCGAAGTGGTGCTGGGGGACTTGTCCTTCGAAGCCCTGGAAGTGGCCAACCAGAACATCGAACGCCATGGCGTCGATGAACGTGTCTACACCGTGCAGGGTGACGGATTCGACGGCCTGCCGGGCCAGCGCTTTGACCTGATCGTGTCCAACCCGCCGTATGTGGATGCCGAAGACTTCGCCGATATGCCTGACGAATACCAGCACGAACCGGAACTGGGCCTGGCGTGTGGCGATGATGGCCTGAACCTGGTGCGGCGCATGCTGGCCGAAGCGGCGGACCACCTCACCGAGAAGGGTTTGCTGATTGTTGAAGTGGGTAACAGCCAGGTGCACGTCGAGGCGTTGTACCCGGAAGTGGACTTTGCCTGGCTGGACTTCCAGCGCGGCGGTCACGGGGTGTTCATGTTGACGGCTGAGCAGTGCCGTCAGCATCAGGCTGTCTTCGCTGCCCGAGTGTGACGCACACCTTGTAGGAGCCCGGCTTGCCGGCGATTGCGTCCACAAGATCGCCCTCGCAGGCAAGCCAGCTGCCACATTGAATGGGGGTTCAACAG
>NZ_JBBGYS010000072.1:0-20486 GCF_037479595.1 Pseudomonas sp. MYb541
ATCACCGGCCAGCCACGCTTCTCGGCCTCGGCCCGCAGATTCGGATCCGGATCCACTGCCACCGGGTGAGTCACCTGCTCCAACAGCGGCAGGTCATTCATCGAATCGCTATAGAAGTAACTGTCTTCCAGGCTATACCCCGTCTCTGCCAGCCAACGGTTCAAGCGCGTCACCTTGCCCTCGCGGAAGCACGGCACGTCGGTGCTGCGCCCGGTGTAGCGGCCGTTTTCCATCTCGCATTCGGTGGCGATCAGGGTTTCCACGCCCAGGCGTGCGGCAATCGGCGCGGTGACGAAACGGTTGGTGGCGGTGATGATCACCAGCTTGTCACCGGCGGCGCGGTGCTTGGCCAGCAGTTCCACGGCTTTAGGCAGCATCAGCGGTTCGATGCAGTCGCGCATGAAGTCGTCGTGCCACTCGTCCAGTTGGGCCCTCTCGGTGCGACCGAGGATTTCCAGGCTGAAGTTCAGGTAGGCGGCGTTGTCGAGCTTGCCGGCCAGGTAGTCCTGGTAGAACTCGTCGTTGCGCGCCTTGTAGGCCACCGGGTCAAGAATCCCGCGTTCACAGAGGTAATCGCCCCAGGCGTGATCGCTGTCACCGCCGAGGAGGGTGTTGTCCAAGTCGAATAAAGCCAGGCGCATTGCAGTTACTCGCTGAAATGTCTGTAAAAAGGCGTCCAGAATACGGTCTTTTCACAAGAGTGCACATAAGGTAAGAAGCCTCGTTGCCGCTTCATCAACCTTTGTGGAACAATGCGGCGACATGCGTTTGCGAGGTTGTTGCCGTGATCGACCCCGATGGTTTCCGTCCTAATGTCGGGATTATTCTTACGAATGATGCCGGACAGGTGCTATGGGCTCGCCGAATCAACCAAGATGCCTGGCAGTTTCCTCAAGGTGGAATCAACCCCGACGAAACCCCTGAAGACGCCTTGTACCGTGAGTTGAATGAAGAAGTCGGCCTTGAGCGCGAAGATGTACAAATTCTGGCCTGTACCCGTGGCTGGTTGCGCTATCGTTTGCCGCAACGCCTGGTACGTACCCACAGCCAACCGCTGTGCATCGGCCAGAAGCAGAAATGGTTTCTCCTGCGCCTGATCTCCAACGAGCAGCGGGTGCGGATGGATTTGACCGGTAAACCGGAGTTCGATGGTTGGCGCTGGGTCAGCTATTGGTACCCGTTGGGCCAGGTGGTGACATTCAAGCGCGAAGTTTATCGTCGCGCTCTCAAAGAGCTTGCCCCGCGCCTTTTAGCGCGCGACTGACGACGGAGTTCGACCCCGAGCCATGCTCAATACGCTGCGCAAGATCGTCCAGGAAGTTAACTCCGCCAAGGATCTCAAGGCGGCGTTGGGGATTATTGTGTTGCGCGTCAAGGAAGCCATGGGCAGCCAGGTCTGCTCGGTTTACCTGCTGGACCCCGAGACCAACCGTTTTGTGCTGATGGCCACCGAGGGCTTGAACAAGCGCTCGATCGGTAAGGTCAGCATGGCGCCCAATGAAGGTCTGGTGGGCCTGGTGGGGACGCGTGAAGAACCCCTGAACCTTGAAAACGCGGCCGATCACCCGCGTTACCGCTACTTTGCCGAAACCGGCGAAGAGCGTTACGCCTCGTTCCTAGGCGCACCGATCATTCACCACCGCCGCGTCGTCGGCGTGTTGGTCATCCAGCAAAAAGAACGCCGCCAGTTCGACGAAGGTGAAGAAGCCTTCCTCGTAACCATGAGCGCGCAGCTTGCTGGGGTTATCGCCCACGCCGAAGCCACCGGTTCGATTCGCGGCCTGGGGCGTGAGGGCAAGGGCATCCAGGAAGCCAAGTTCGTCGGCGTGCCGGGTTCACCGGGCGCTGCGGTCGGTACGGCGGTAGTCATGTTGCCGCCAGCGGACCTGGATGTGGTGCCGGACAAGACCGTCAACGACATCGACGCTGAAATCAAACTGTTCAAAACCGCCCTGGAGGGCGTGCGCGCCGACATGCGCAACCTGTCGAACAAGCTGGCCACCCAGCTGCGCCCCGAAGAGCGTGCGCTGTTCGACGTGTACCAGATGATGCTCGACGACGCGTCGCTGGGTAACGAAGTCAAGACGGTGATCAAGACCGGCCAGTGGGCCCAGGGCGCACTGCGCCAGGTGGTCACTGATCACGTCAACCGTTTCGAAATGATGGATGACGACTACCTGCGTGAGCGGGCCTCGGATGTGCGCGACCTCGGTCGCCGTCTGCTGGCCAAGCTGCAGGAAGACCGCACCACCAACCTGGTTTACCCCGACAACACCATCCTTATCAGTGAAGAACTGACCGCCACCATGCTCGGCGAAGTGCCCGAGGGCAAGTTGGTGGGCCTGGTCTCGGTACTCGGTTCGGGCAACTCCCACGTTGCGATCCTGGCGCGTGCCATGGGCATACCGACGGTGATGGGCCTGGTCGACCTGCCGTATGCCAAGGTCGACGGCATCGGCATGATCGTCGATGGCCATCGCGGTGAAGTGTTCACCAACCCCAGCGAAGTGTTGCGCAAGCAATACGCCGAAGTGGTTGAGGAAGAGAAACAACTGGCGCTGGGCCTCGATTCATTGCGCGAACTGCCGTGCGTAACCACCGACGGCCATCGCGTGCCGCTGCTGGTCAACACCGGCCTGCTGGCCGACGTGGCTCGTGCGCAACAGCGCGGCGCTGAAGGCGTGGGGCTGTACCGCACCGAAGTGCCGTTCATGATCAACCAGCGTTTCCCGAGCGAGAAGGAGCAGCTGGCGATTTATCGCGAGCAACTGCAGGCCTTCCACCCGTTGCCGGTGACCATGCGCAGCCTGGATATCGGCGGCGACAAGTCACTGTCTTATTTCCCGATCAAGGAAGACAACCCCTTCCTGGGCTGGCGCGGCATTCGCGTAACCCTCGACCACCCTGAAATTTTCCTCGTACAGACCCGCGCCATGCTCAAGGCCAGCGAAGGCCTGAACAATCTGCGCATCCTGCTGCCGATGATCTCCGGCACCCACGAGCTGGAAGAGGCGCTGCACTTGATCCACCGCGCCTGGGGCGAAGTGCGCGACGAAGGCGCCGACGTACCGATGCCGCCGATTGGCGTGATGATCGAAATCCCGGCGGCGGTTTACCAGGCCAAGGAGCTGGCGCGCCAGGTGGACTTCCTCTCGGTAGGTTCCAACGACCTGACCCAATACCTGCTGGCCGTGGACCGTAACAACCCACGGGTGGCCGACCTTTACGACTACCTGCACCCGGCGGTTCTGCAAGCACTGCAACATGTGGTGCGCGACGCCCATGCTGAAGGCAAGCCGGTGAGCATCTGCGGCGAAATGGCCGGCGACCCGGCGGCGGCAGTGCTGTTGATGGCGATGGGTTTTGACAGCCTGTCGATGAACGCCACCAACTTGCCGAAAGTGAAGTGGATGTTGCGCCAGGTTGAGTTGAGCATGGCCAAGGACTTGCTGGCGGAGTTGATGACCATCGACAACCCGCAAGTTATCCACAGCTCGCTGCAGTTGGCGCTGAAGAATCTGGGGCTGACACGAATGATCAACCCGGCCTCCGCTAAAACCCTCTAGACCGAGTCGCCTTTTTCGCAGGCAAGCCAGCTCCCACATTGGAATGCATTTCAACTGTGGGAGCCGGGCTTGCCCGCGATAGCGCTCGCTCAAGCACCGCTAAATCCTCAGTTCGACCTCGCCAAGTCGGCCACCATGCGGCCCAAAACTACGCTCCACCATCCGCCGCGTCCCGTCGGCATTTACAATCAGCGCCGTACTCGCCCGCGTCCCATAACTTGGGCTGGCGATAAACACGCTGGATAAAAGACTTTCCGTCGCCAAGCCCACTCCGGTATCTGGCAGGTCTGCAAACGGCGCCGTTTGAGGATCACTCAAAATCCCCAACAAGGCTTCCGGCTGTGGATCATCCAATACCGCGCTCAACGCCGTCTTGGCTTTGAGCAACTTTGGCCACGGCGTATCCAACCCGGCGTTGGACAACCCATACACCCCGGCCTCCAATCGCGTCGGCTCGGTGTGATTGGCGTTGTAATGCCACAGCTCATCGCGCGTGCCTATGAGCAGGTTAAACCCGGCATATTCAATCGAGCGGCCGTTAACGTCGGCCAAATACTGTTCAATCGGCAGCGAACCGCTGAGAAATCGCGCGACCAACTCGCCACGGGACTTACGGGCCGGTGGCTGGTGCGGGTCGCGGATATTGGTCAGCGCGGCAAAGCGTCCATCGGCATTGACCCCCAGCCAAGTACCGCCGGCTTCCTGGTCACGGCCGGCGTAGACCTCGGGCGCATCCAGCCACTGGGCCAGCGGCAGGCTGGGGCGGGCGTAGAACTCATCGCGGTTGGCCGCGACGATCAGTGGCTGGGCGTGGCCCGGCCGCCAGGCGAAAACAATCAGGCACATCAGGCGATACCTTTTGTGTTTTTAGCCACTCTACCCACTCAAGCCGAGGCGTTCCATCGTATGCAGTTGGGTCGCATGCCTTCCATCCGTTAACATGCCGGACTTGGTTCGGGGGCTCCCATGGAATTTCTGCTGTATTTGCTGCTCGGTGCCTGTGCGGGTGTACTCGCCGGGCTGTTCGGCGTGGGCGGCGGGATCATCATTGTGCCGGTACTGGTGTTCAGCTTCACCTTGCAAGGCTTCGACCCGCAGGTGCTGACCCACCTGGCCGTGGGCACCTCCCTGGCGACCATCATTTTTACCTCGGTGAATGCTGTGCGCGAGCATCATCGACGGGGCGCGGTGCGTTGGCCGATCTTTGTGTGGATGACCGTGGGCATCCTGATCGGCGCCGGTTTTGGCGCATTGACCGCCGAGGCGATTTCCGGCCCGCACCTGCAAAAGATCATCGGCGTATTTGCCTTGCTGGTGGCCGTTCAACTGGCACTGGAGGTGAAGCCCAAGGCCAGCCGGACGGTGCCGGGCAAGTTTGGCTTGACCGTCGCCGGTACGTTTATCGGCTGGGCCTCGGCGATTTTCGGGATTGGCGGCGGCTCGCTGACAGTGCCGTTTTTGACCTGGCGCAGCGTGCCTATGCAGCAGGCGGTGGCCACTTCATCGGCCTGCGGCCTGCCGATTGCGCTGGCCAGTGCATTAAGTTTCATGATTCTGGGCTGGCATGACCCGCTGTTGCCCGCTCATAGTCTAGGGTTCGTGTATTTGCCGGCGCTGCTGGGCATTGCCCTGACCAGCATGGTGTTTGCCCGCTTCGGCGCACGCTTGGCACATCGATTGTCGCCGCGTCTGCTCAAGCGCTTGTTCGCCGGGCTGTTGTTCTGTGTCGGTCTGAACTTTTTGCTTTAAAGAATTTGAATAATGCAGGCTTAATCGCGGCCCGGCATGGTCCCGGTCGCCATAACGAATGATTAACGAGGAGTCGCAATGCTGCCTTACCCGCAGATCGACCCGGTGGCCCTGGCCATCGGTCCGCTGAAAATCCACTGGTACGGGTTGATGTACCTGATCGGCATCGGCGGTGCCTGGTTTCTGGCCTCTCGACGCCTGAACCGGTTCGACCCGACCTGGACCAAGGAGAAACTCTCCGACCTGATTTTCTGGCTGTCGATGGGGGTGATTGTCGGCGGACGCCTGGGGTATGTGTTGTTCTACGATCTCTCCGCGTACATCGCCAACCCGACGCTGATCTTCGAGGTGTGGAAGGGCGGCATGGCGTTCCACGGCGGCTTTATCGGCGTGATGATCGCCGCCTGGTGGTTCGGCCGTCGCAACGGCAAATCGTTCTTCCAGCTGATGGACTTCGTTGCGCCGATGGTACCGATCGGCTTGGGCGCCGGGCGTATCGGCAACTTTATCAACGCCGAACTGTGGGGCAAGCCGACCGACGTGCCGTGGGCCATGGTGTTCCCGCCGTTCAGCGACCCGGCGCAACTGCCGCGCCACCCGTCGCAGCTTTATCAGTTCGCATTGGAAGGCGTGGCGCTGTTCCTTATCCTGTACATCTTCTCGCGCAAACCGCGCCCCACCATGGCGGTGTCGGGCATGTTCGCGTTGTTCTACGGGATCTTCCGCTTTATCGTCGAGTTCGTGCGCGTGCCGGATGCACAGTTGGGCTATTTGGCGTTCGGTTGGGTGACCATGGGCCAGATCCTCAGCTTGCCGATGATCCTCGGCGGCCTGGGCTTGCTGTGGTGGGCGTACAATCGCCCGCAACCTTTGAAGAACACCGCGCTTTAAATTCGAATGCCGAGGCTGTTGCGCAGCCTCGGCTTCAACGATACGGGTAAAAAAATGAAGCAATATCTCGAACTACTGAACGACGTCGTGACCAATGGATTGACCAAGGGCGATCGCACCGGCACCGGCACCAAGGCCGTGTTTGCCCGTCAGTATCGGCATAACTTGGCCGACGGCTTCCCGCTGCTGACCACCAAGAAGCTTCACTTCAAAAGCATCGCCAACGAACTGATCTGGATGTTGAGCGGCAACACCAATATCAAATGGCTCAACGAAAACGGCGTAAAGATCTGGGACGAATGGGCCACCGAAGACGGTGACCTGGGCCCGGTGTACGGCGAACAGTGGACCGCCTGGCCGACCAAGGACGGTGGCACGATCAACCAGATCGATTACATGGTCCACACGCTGAAGACCAACCCCAACAGCCGCCGCATCCTGTTCCACGGCTGGAACGTCGAGTACCTGCCCGACGAGACCCAGAGCCCGCAGGAAAACGCGCGCAACGGCAAGCAAGCCCTGCCGCCGTGCCACCTGCTGTACCAGGCGTTTGTGCACGACGGTCACCTGTCGATGCAGTTGTACATTCGCAGCTCCGACGTGTTCCTCGGCCTGCCGTACAACACCGCCGCGCTGGCCTTGCTCACCCATATGCTGGCCCAGCAGTGCGACCTGATCCCTCACGAGATCATCGTCACCACCGGCGACACCCATGCCTATAGCAACCATATGGAGCAGATCCAGACCCAGCTGGCGCGCACGCCGAAGAAACTGCCGGAGCTGGTGATCAAGCGCAAGCCTGCGTCGATCTACGACTACAAGTTTGAAGACTTCGAAATCGTCGGTTACGACGCCGACCCAAGCATCAAGGCCGACGTCGCCATCTGATCAATGTGGGAGCGAGCAAGCCCGCTCCCACATTTAGCCGGTGTTCACTTGATTTAGTGGCCGTGGCTTCTGCCTACATGCGAGGGCTCAGCCTCGCTGGCTGCCACACTCCCGCTGACTTCCAGCCGCTGCAGAATCCCGCACTCGGGCCCGCCGCCACAGCGTTGGCGCAAGTCCAGCAATTGCTCCTGCAACGCCAACAGCCCATCGATCCGCGCCTTCACATGGTGGATGTGTTCGTCAATCAACGCATTCACGTTTTCACACTGGTCCTGGGGGCTGTCGCGCAAGCCCAATAGGCTGCGGATTTCCTCCAAGGTCATGTCCAGGCTGCGGCAATTACGGATAAACACCAGTCGCTCGGTGTGCGCTTGGGTGTAAACGCGGTAATTGGCGTCGGTGCGCGCCGGGGGTGGCAGCAGGCCTTCCTTCTCGTAGTAACGGATGGTTTCCACCGGGCAGTCGGTCAGTTTGGCCAGTTCGCCGATCTTCATCGCAGCAATCTCCAAATGGGTGCTTGACCCTATAGTGGCTACAGGGTCTTTACTTGGCAACAGGCACCTTTACGGACGCGACAGAATGAGCGATTCCATCCACACCCCGCATAAACACGAGCATGATCACGACCACGATCATGGCCCGAAAAAACTCACGCCTGTGCATGACCACGGCCACGGCGGTTCCTGCTGTTCCGGTACTCCGGCCCCGGCGTTGGTGCAACTGAGCGAGGCGCCCACCGCCGGTTCGCGTTTGAGCACCTTCCGCATCGAAGCCATGGACTGCCCCACCGAGCAGACGCTGATCCAGAACAAACTGGGCAAGCTGGCCGGCGTGCAGCAGCTGGAGTTCAATCTGATCAACCGCATCCTCGGCGTCACTCACGACTTGCCGAGTACTGCACCGATCATCGAAGCGATCAAATCCCTGGGGATGCAGGCTGATCCGATCGAAGAGGGCACCCCGGCCGCAGAGCCACCGGCCAAGAAACATTGGTGGCCCCTGGCGTTGTCCGGCGTCGGTGCGTTGGGTGCCGAAGTGCTGCACTTCAGTGGCGTCGCGCCCACCTGGGTGATCGCACTGGTAGCGTTGGTGTCGATCCTCAGCGGCGGCCTCACCACGTACAAAAAGGGCTGGATTGCCCTGAAAAACCTCAACCTGAACATCAATGCCCTGATGAGCATCGCCGTCACCGGTGCGATCCTGATCGGGCAATGGCCGGAAGCCGCCATGGTGATGTTCCTGTTCACCGTGGCCGAGTTGATCGAAGCCAAGTCCCTGGACCGTGCGCGTAATGCCATCAGCGGCTTGATGCAGATGACGCCGGAGCAAGCCACGGTGCGGCAGGTGGATGGTTCCTGGGTTGAAAAAGAAGTCAAAAGCATTGAGTTGGGCGCAATCGTGCGGGTAAAACCTGGCGAGCGCATTGGCCTGGACGGGGAAGTCACCGCCGGCCAATCCACCATCGACCAGGCACCGATCACTGGTGAAAGCCTGCCAATCGAAAAGACCGTGGGAGATAAAGTCTTCGCCGGCACCATCAACCAGGCCGGTTCCCTGGAATACAAAGTCACTGCAGCGGCCAACAACTCCACCCTGGCGCGCATCATTCACGCGGTGGAACAGGCCCAGGGCGCGCGCGCGCCGACCCAGCGCTTTGTCGACAGCTTCTCGAAAATCTACACCCCGGCGGTGTTCCTGTTCGCCCTCGGCGTGGCCATTATTCCACCGCTGTTCATGGCCGGCGCCTGGTTCGACTGGATCTACCGCGCCCTGGTGCTGCTGGTGGTGGCGTGCCCGTGTGCGCTGGTGATTTCCACCCCGGTGACCATCGTCAGCGGCCTGGCGGCGGCGGCGCGCAAAGGCATCTTGATCAAGGGCGGCGTGTACTTGGAGGGTGGTTACAAGCTCGACTATTTGGCCCTCGACAAGACCGGCACCATCACCCACGGCAAGCCGGTGCAAACCGATTACCTGGCGCTGTTCCCCAATGTCGCAGACAGCGCGCCGGCTTTGGCCGCCAGCCTGGCTGGGCGTTCCGATCACCCGGTGTCGCTGGCGATTGCCAACGCGGCTGTGGATAAAAATCTGCCCACCCATGTTGTGGATAACTTCGAGGCCCTGGCCGGTCGGGGCGTGCGTGGCGACATCAACGGCGAAACCTACCACCTGGGCAACCACCGCCTGGTGGAAGACCTGGGCCTGTGCTCGCCGGAACTGGAAGAAAAACTCTTCGCCCTGGAAAAACAGGGCAAATCGGTGGTGCTGTTACTCGATAAGTCCGGCCCATTGGCACTGTTCGCCGTGGCCGACACGGTCAAGGACAGCAGCCGCGAAGCTATCCAACAACTGCACGAGCTGGGCATCAAGACCCTGATGCTCACCGGCGACAACACCCACACCGCCCAGGCGATTGCCGCCCAGGTGGGCATCGACCAGGCTCAGGGTGACCTGTTGCCGACGGACAAGCTGCAAGCCATCGAAGCACTCTACGGCCAAGGCCACCGCGTGGGTATGGTCGGTGACGGCATCAACGATGCCCCGGCGTTGGCCCGTGCCGAGATCGGTTTTGCCATGGCCGCAGCGGGCACCGATACCGCCATCGAAACCGCCGACGTGGCCTTGATGGACGATGATTTACGCAAGATTCCGGCATTCATTCGTCTGTCGCGGCAAACGTCGAGTATCCTCAAGCAGAACATCGCCCTGGCGTTGGTGATCAAGGCGATCTTCCTGGCGGTCACCTTCCTGGGCATGGCCACCATGTGGATGGCGGTGTTCGCCGACATGGGCGTGAGCCTGCTGGTGGTGTTCAATGGCCTGCGCCTGTTGCGCAAATAGAGATGAGAGGGTGGTGTGCTGAGTGCCGAGTTAAAGGCTTTTTTCATGGTCGCCCGCCTGGGTAGCATCACCCAGGCGGCGAAAAAGCTCGGCCTGAGCCAACCCACGGTCACCACCCAGATCCGTAACCTGGAAAGCCAGTACGGCGTCGAGCTGTTCTACCGCGGCGGCCGCCGCCTCACCGTCAGCGACGAGGGTGCGCGGCTCCTGCCGATGGTCAAGGCGCTGTTGCAGCAAGAAGCGGACATCGAGTTTTTCTTGCGCAACAGTGGCCAGGTCCAGGGCGCATTGAGGATTGCCGCCACGGCGCCTTACTACATCCTCGACCTGGTCAAAGCCTTCCGCGAGCGTCTGCCGCAAGTGGAAGTGTCGGTGGAAATCGGCAACTCCCAACAAGTGCTTGAAGCCTTGGACGACTACCGCGTCGACGTCGCCGCTTCCTCGCAACTGCTGGAGGACCCGCGCCTGATCCGCCGTGTGCTGGGCACCGACCCGCTGGTGCTGGCAGTGCATCGCAACCATCCGCTGGCCAAGCTGGATCATGTGCCGCTCTCGGCGTTGGCCGGGCACACATTATTGATGCGCGAGGCGGGCTCAACCACGCGGAGCCTGACTGAAGAACTCTTGCAAAGCGCCAACGTGAGCTACGGCCCCTTGCTGGAAATCGGCAGCCGCGAGTCGATCCGTGAGGCGGTGTTGCGCAACATTGGCATCAGCATCATTGCGCGGCAGGAAGTGCCACACGATCCGCAATTGCGGGTGCTGACCTTCGAGAATGCGCCGCAGATTCCCGAGTATCTCTACTGCCTCAAGGAACGCAAAGGCGCGCGGTTGCCGGCGGCATTTCTGGGGTTGGCGCAGGAAATGTCGCCGCTTTAACCAAAATTCACCAATACCACTATCACTCCCTTTTGCCTTTCTGCCACATGAGGGACGCATTGCCTGCCTAGCATGGGCTTCATCAGTTCGATGAGGTGCCTTGCATGAACACAGCCCTGACCCAACCCGGCGCGCCGATGAAAGTGCGCGGTATCCAGAAACGCTTCGGCGCCTTCACCGCGCTGGACAACGTCTCCCTGGACGTCGCCGCCGGCGAGCTGGTGTGCCTGCTGGGCCCGTCCGGTTGCGGCAAGACCACCTTGCTGCGTTGCATCGCTGGCCTGGAGCGCCAGGACAGCGGCGAACTGTACCTGGGCAGCCGTGATGTTTCCCTGCTGCCGCCCCAGGCACGGGACTACGGCATTCTGTTCCAGTCCTACGCGCTTTTCCCCAACCTTACCGTCGAAGCGAACATCGGCTACGGCCTCACCGGCAGCGGTCGCGAGGAAGTGCGCAAGCGTGTCGGGCAGATGCTGGAATTGGTCGGCCTGGTCGGCAGCGAAAAGAAATACCCCGGCCAACTCTCCGGCGGACAGCAACAACGCGTCGCCTTGGCCCGTGCTTTGGCGCCTGCGCCTTCGTTGTTGTTGCTGGACGAGCCAATGTCGGCCCTCGACGCCCGCGTCCGTGAGCATCTGTGCACCGAGCTGCGCCAACTGCAACGCCGCCTGGGCATCACCACGCTGATGGTCACCCACAACCAGGACGAAGCCATGCTGATGGCCGACCGCATCGCCGTGATGAACAACGGCAAGGTCGAGCAGTACGCTACGCCCCAGGAAATCTACGACCGCCCGGCCACGCCGTTCGTGGCGGAGTTTGTCGGCCAGGGCAACTGGCTGCCGTTCAGTCGCAACAGTGCCAGTCACGCCCAGGTCGGTGGGATGAACATGCGCCTGGCCGACGATGCCGGTGTGGCCAAGTCCGGCCGCTTGTTCTGCCGCCCTGAGGCGATCAGCGTCAACCCGCCGGTGCATGAAGAAAACCTGTTTCCGGCCAAGGTCCGCGAGATCACTTTCCTCGGCAACCGTTGCCGCATGAGTTTCGAACTGGAGCAACTGCCCGGTCATCCGCTGCTCGCTGAATTGGCCCCGGAAGCCATGCCGCGCCTGGGCGCCCAGGACATCTGGGTGGCCTTGCCGCCGCGCAGCCTGCAGGTGTTTGCCTGAGATGGCCGCTGTCATGACGCTGCCACGACCGGTGTCCCGCGCCGAAACCGGTGACCGAATTTTCGTCGTCGGCGGCAAACTGCTGTGGCTGTTGCTGCTGGGCCTGGCTGTCTTGATGCCGCTGCTGGCGATCTTCTGGCGCGGTTTCAGTAGTGAAGCCGGGCAGGGCGGTGGTCTGGTGGCTGCACAGGAACTGATCACCAGCGCCAACTTCCACTGGCTGCTGGGCAATAGCCTGAAAGTTGCCCTCAGCGTGGCGGCTATCGTCGTACCGCTGGCCTACCTGTTTGCCTACGCCCTGCAACGCACGTTGATCCCCGGCAAAGCGATCTGGCGCGGCATGTCGTTGCTGCCGTTGATGGCGCCGTCGATGTTGCCGGGCATTGCGCTGGTCTACCTGTTCGGCAACCAGGGCATGCTGCGCGGGTTGCTCTCGGACAATATCTACGGCTTCTGGGGCATTGTGCTGGGTGAGGTGATCTACACCTTCCCACACGCTTTGATGATTTTGCTGTCGGCGCTGTCCCTGGCGGATGCGCGCCTGTTCGATGCGGCCTCCAGCATGGGCGCCAGCCCGGCGCGGGCGTTTCGCAGCATTACCTGGCCGGCCACGCGCCAGGCCGTATTCGCCGCGTTCTGTCTGGTGTTCACCCTGACCATCACCGACTTCGGCGTGCCCGTGGTGGTTGGCGGCGATTATCAGGTGTTGGCGCTGGAAGCCTACAAGGCGGTGGTCGGCCAGCAACAGTTCGGTCGCGGCGCGCTGATCGGCATGGTGTTACTGCTGCCGGCGCTGTTCAGCTTTGCTGTGGATGCCTGGCTGCGCCGCCGTCATGGCGATTCCATGAGCGGCCGTGCCCAAGTGTTCCAACCGGCGCCATCGCGCATGAGGGACGGCTGCTACCTGGCCATCGTGCTGCTGATCTGCGCCGTGTTACTGCTGGTGTTCGGCATGGCGGTGTATTCGTCGCTGGTGAAGTTCTGGCCGTACAACCTGTCGCTGTCGCTCAACCACTACCAGTTCGAAGACACGGCTGGCGGCGGCTGGCTGGCCTATCGCAACAGCCTGACCATGGCGCTGTGCACCGCATTGATCGGCAGCGTGTTGATCTTCACCGGCGCGTACCTGATGGAAAAGACCAAGAGCCAGAAAGGCCTCAACCTCGCCCTGCGCATGCTCAGCTTCGTACCGATGGCCGTACCGGGCCTGGTGCTGGGCTTGGGCTACGTGTTCTTTTTCAACCTCAATGGAAACCCGCTGCATGTGTTCTACGGGACCATGACGTTGCTGGTGGTGTGCACCATTGCTCACTATTTGACCACCGCGCAGATGACGGCCACCACGGCGCTGCGCCAACTGGACGCCGAGTTCGAAGCCGCCGCCTTGTCCCTCAAGGCACCGCTGTACCGGCATTACCTGAAAGTGACGGTGCCGATCTGCCTGCCGGCGTTGCTGGACATCGTGCGCTACCTGTTTGTGTCGGCGATGACCACTGTGTCAGCCGCGATTTTCCTCTACAGCCCCGACACCATCCTCGCCGCCGTCGCCGTGTTGAACATGGACGACGCCGGCAACGTGGGCGGCGCGGCGGCCATGTCGACCCTGATCCTGTTCACCTCAGCCGGCGTCTCGCTGTTGCTGGCGTGGGCCTCACGTGGCGCGTTGCGCCGCTCCCAAGCCTGGCGCCAGAGCGCACCCGGCCAATAAATATCCCTGAAGGAGGTGCTCCATGTTCAAGCCCCTGGCGCTGGTCGCTGCCGTACTGACTGCATTCAGCCTGAATGCCTTCGCCAAGACCGAGTTGACCGTGTACACGGCCCTCGAAGCCGAGCAGTTGAAGACCTATAAAAAGGCCTTCGAACAGGCCAACCCTGATATCGAAATCAAATGGGTGCGCGACTCTACCGGCATCATCACCGCCAAGCTGCTGGCCGAGAAAGACCGCCCGCAAGCCGACGCAGTTTGGGGCCTGGCCGCTTCCAGCCTGGCGATCCTCGATCAGCAGGGCATGCTGGACAACTACGCACCGAAGGACCTGGACAAGATCGGCAAAAACTACCGTGACGCCGCCAACCCGCCGGCCTGGGTCGGCATGGATGTGTGGGCCGCAACGATTTGCTTCAACACCGTCGAAGCCGAAAAGCAGGGCCTGACCAAGCCGGTGAGCTGGCAGGACCTGACCAAGCCTGAGTACAAGGGCAAGATTGTCATGCCCAACCCTGCCTCGTCCGGCACCGGTTTCCTGGACGTCAGCGCCTGGTTGCAGACCTACGGCGAGAAGCAAGGCTGGCAGTACATGGACGACCTGCACCAGAACATCGGCCAGTACGTTCACTCCGGCTCCAAGCCGTGCAAGCTCGCGGCTTCGGGTGAGTTTCCGATCGGAATTTCCTTTGAATACCCGGCCGTGCAGTTGAAACGCCAGGGCGCGCCGCTGGACATCATCCTGCCGAAAGAAGGCCTGGGCTGGGACATCGAAGCCACGGCCGTCATGAAAGGCACCCACAACGCCGACGCCGCGAAAAAGCTCGCTGATTTCTCCGCCAGCCCGGCTGCCATGGACCTGTACAAGGACAACTTCGCCGTCCTCGCTCAGCCTGGCATTGCCAAGCCGCAGACCGAATTGCCGGCCGACTATGAACAACGCCTGATCAAGAACGACTTCGCGTGGGCCTCGAAGAACCGTGACAGCATTTTGACCGAATGGCGCAAGCGCTATGACGGCAAGTCGGAGAAGGTAGCGGGTCAATAAGGTTTTCGTTAGGGCTGATGGCCTCTTCGCAGGCAAGCCAGCGCCCACATTTGAAGGTGTTCGCAATTCAAAATGTGGGAGCTGGCTTGCCTGCGAAGGCGGCTTCGAATACAGGACATCACTTCATGACACACCACAGCGATCTGCTGATCATCGGCGCCGGCATCCTCGGCCTGTCCCACGCCTTTGCCGCCGCCAAACGCGGCCTCAAGGTCAAGGTGTTCGAACGCAGCGCCACGCCACTGGGCGCCTCGGTGCGCAACTTCGGCCAGGCCCTGGTCACCGGCCAACCGCCGGGGCCAATGTTGGACCTGGCACGGCAAAGCCGTGACATCTGGGGCCATTGGGCGCAGGTCGCCGGGCTGCAACTCAAGCGCAACGGCGCGTACCTGTTTGCCCGCACCGAAGCGGAAGAACACTTGCTGGAAGCCTTCTGTGAGGGGCGTGCACAAGAGCACGGCTACAACGTCGAACTGCTGCAAGGCGCGGCGATGAAGGACCTGTATGGCGGCCAGTTCCGTCATCACCGCGCCGCATTGCATGGCAAGGACGATCAGCAACTGTATTCCCGTGAAGCGATCCCAGCGTTGATCAACTACCTGGCGCAAGAGCTGAACGTGGAGTTCTATTTCTCAACCTTGGTGCGTGACGTCGAACCGGGCCAGTTGCACAGCACGGCAGGCAGCTTTCGCGGCGAACAGATCATCGTGTGCTCCGGCCACGACTACCAGACCTTGCTGGCCGAAGCGATGGCCGAACTCAATCCGAGTATCTGCCGTCTGCAAATGTTACGTGCCCGGCCCGCCGTCAACCTGAACCTGCAACACGCGTTGCTCACCGGCTTGAGCTGCGTGCACTACGGCGCTTTCGCCGACCTGCCGGAAGCGGCGCCGGTGCAGGCGCAAATCCTGCGCGATGCTCCGCACCTGCACGAACACGGCATTCACCTACTGATCAGCCCGACGCCCCATGGCGAATTGATCATCGGTGATTCCCATGACTACGGCAGCGACGCGTCGCCCTTCAACACCGAGCAGGTGGATGACTGGATGATCGAACTGGCTGAGCAGACCTTGGGCTGCAAAATCCAGGTGGTGGAGCGTTGGCAGGGCGTGTACGGCTCGCGGGGGCCGGGGCCGTTTTCATTCCTGCGCGTGGCGCCGGGAGTGAGCGCCGCGTTGATGCACACGGGCGTGGGCATGAGCGTGGGGCCGGCGATGGCCGAGCGAAATATCAGTACCTTGTGGGGAGCTGCGTGATGAACCCGGAACAGACCATCGCCGACGTCTTCGGCTTGTATGAGCAGCACGGCACGGCGGATTACATCGGCGAGCCGGTGTCGCAGATCGAGCACATGTCCCAGGCCGCGCAGCTCGCCATGGCCGAAGGCTTTGATGATGAAGTGGTGCTGGCGGCGTTTTTCCACGACATCGGGCATCTCTGCGGCCAGGGCGAGGACAACATGGGGGGTTATGGCGTGGTCAGCCATGAACGGCTGGGCGCGGATTATCTGCGTCGCGCAGGGTTCAGTGAGCGTATGGCCAAGCTGGTGGAGTATCACGTGCAGGCCAAGCGCTACCTGACCTTCAGCCAGCCGGGCTACTACGCGCGCCTGAGCGAAGCCAGCCGTCGCACTTTGGCGTATCAGGGTGGGGTGATGAGTGCCGAGGAGGCTCAGGCGTTTGAGCAGGACCCGCTGTGCGCCGTGAGTTTGCGCATGCGTCATTGGGATGAACAGGCCAAGCAGAGGCATGTGCCGGTACTTGACCTGCAGATGCTCAAGGCAAAGGCTGCGCGGCTACTGGTTGCGTAGACAGGCCTTACACCCAACGCAGACTCGCCGTCTGGAGGCGGGGGCATTGCGTCGTTAAGGTGTTTGCTTCTTACCTTAAGGAGCAACACGGATGCGTTACTTGAAAGCCACTGCCCAGGACATGAGTGGTAATGGCCGCGCCGATACGGTCATCCTGCATTTTTATGAGCATCAGGCAGGTTGCCCGGATGAACTGGTTCACGAGATCTTCGCGGTGGACATGAGTGCCGATGGCCGTGTCGATCTACATTGGGCGGAGGATCTGAACCCCGTCAGCCGGCCACGTGTGCTGGATACAGAGCAGGTTGATAGTTTTGCCGACAGTTTCTTGAAACTGGGCTGGTTCAATCAGCGCAGCCATTGGCAGCGTACGTTGACGATGTACGTCGATCACTTCGGTAAAACCGGAACGCCCAACGCGATCAAGCTCGACTTCCATGAGCGCACGACGTCTGGGTGCAGGTCGTCGCTGGTTTACCAAGCGGCTGCTTATGACGGCGACAGTGACGGCGTGTTGGAGTCGTTCACCAATAGCGACATCGACCGCAATGGGGTGGCCGATAAAGCCGATAAAGAACTGATTCGCTCGCTCTGTAGGGCTTTCCTGGCGTTTGGGTGGTTTGTGCAATAACTCGGTCAGGTCTCATCAAGCCGAGCGGCCAGGGCTTCGACTTGCTCCTGGCGCTCAGCCTGGCTCAACTTGGCGTGAGGATTGAGGGACGACCATTGCGGATGGGCGCGGGCTTTGTGTAGCGCGTCCGGCAACTTGCCTTCGCGCCAGGTCTTGTCCTGGGGTGTGTCGACCTTGATGCTGTGCATCGCTGCATGGCCGCGCAAGTTCAGGGCCTTGAGCAGCTGGCGCTGACGCAAAGCGAGCAGGCGCAGCACGCTGTCATCGACGGTCAGCTCGCGCTGGCCTTTGATTTTGCCCAGCAACCGGCTGCCATAGCTGCGCGCAGTCTGCAGGGCGCCACCGGCAATCGCGCCGGCCAGGGCGGCGGCGCCCAAGGTCAGGCCGCCGACTAGCAGGTCCACACCCGCACCGGCTGCCGCGCCTGCGGCGATCCCGCCACCGACGCGCACGCCGAGTTGCTTGAGGGTTTCCGGATTGAACAGGTCATCGCCCCAGCGCCCGTCGAGCAAGGGCAAGTCACTGGCAGCGGCGTCCTGCGGGCGGAAGCCGAACAGTTTGAGCAGGGCTTCCACACATTTTTGTTCACGCTGGCGCACGGCTTTGCGCAGGTCGCTGATGGCTTGTTGCTCATCTTCAGTGACCACACTGCGGCGACAGGCGGCGCAGTCGATCAGCAGCTCGGCGATCAGTCGCGCAGCACTTTGCTGGCGGGCCTGGCGCTGGGCCTCCTGGTCAAGAATCAAGCGCTCCAACTGTGGTCGCGCGCTTTCCAGTAGCAGGGCGAGGCTTTCGTACAAGCGCCGTTCGCCGTCTTCCGGCGGCGCTACGCTGTCAAATCGCACCAGCGCATGCAGGCCAAGGCGGGCCAGGGCCTCGCGCCAGTCTGGCTCGCGGTGGTCGCTGCTGCTGACGAAATTAAGCACGGGCAGCAACGGCTTGCCGCAACTGGCCAGCACTTGCAGCTCGTCGCGGTACTTGGCCAGCACCGGCTCGCGGGCGTCGATCACATACAAGCCGGCATCGGAGGCCAGCAGTTGGCGCAGCACCTTGGCTTCCTGTTCGAAACGCTGGCGGGCTTCGCTGCCTTCCAGGAAGCGCGTCAGGCGGGCCGGCCCATCGAGGCGTTCGCCGGGGCGATCCAGGCGTTCCAGGTAATCGAGCAGGGCGATGGCGTCTTCCAGGCCGGGTGTGTCGTACAGCTCCAGCAAGGCTTCGCCGTCCACCGACAAGCGCGCGCCTTCCACATGCCGTGTCGTGCTGGGGCGATGGGAGACTTCACCGAAGCCAACATCACGCGTGAGGGTGCGCAGCAACGACGTCTTGCCGACATTGGTGTGGCCGACCACGGCGAGTTTCAGCGGTTTAGTCATGACCCGTCTCCAGCCAGTTCAACGGCGCGCAGTCGGCGAAAGGTAACTCCAGTTGCTGCAACGCGGCGTGCCAGTCGCCTAGGCGTTCGGCGTCCAGCGCCTGGCCGGGTGGCGCTTGCAGCAGCCACACGCGGGTGGCGGTGGCGCTGCGCGCGAGTTCGGCGATCAGCGCCAGGCTGCCGCGATCCGGCGAGCGCCGTGGGTCGCAGGCGACGGCCAGGCGTGCAGGCGGGAAGCGCGAGAGTTGCTCCAGCAGTTTGTGGCGTGATTCGCGGCTGTCGAGGATGCCGGCATTCTTCACGCTGACGGGCAGTTTGGGCGGCCAGGGATGTTGGTCGTCCAGTTCGATGGCAACCAGCAGGGCGCCGTCGCTTTCCAGTTCACTGACGCCGCCGCTGACGTGGTGCAACTGCTCGGGCGCGGCATCGTTGACCCCAAGGCGTTCGCTGCTCGGCATCAGACGCTCGCGCAATTGGCTGTAGCCGGGCAGGTTGAGGTCCAGGCGCAGGGCGGCGCGCCCGCGTTTCCAGCGCCACAGGCACAGCAACGCGAGGATCAGGCGGGGCAGCAGGCCATAGACCAGCAGCACGCCGACCAGCCAGGCGGCCCAGGCTTGGCGGGCGCTTTCGATATTCAGGGCGGAGTCGCCGCTGGCGCGGATCATCTCGACGGTCGGCACATTGAAGCCCAACAGAGCAGGCAAGGTGCCGAGGGCCTGGGTGACGGCGACGAAGGTGTCGGCACCGAGAATGGTGGTTTCCCACACGAAGCCGTAGCGGCGAGTAGCGAGTAGCGTAAGCAGAATCACCATGGCGCTGAGCAACGCCAACAACCATAGACTGTTGACCAGCACGCCTACGGCCCAGCGATTGAGTTTCTGCCGTTGCAGTAGCAGTAACAGTGCTGGCGCCAGTTGGGCGGCTTTGGCATCACGGGCGAATTTTTCGCTGAGCCACAACCATAGTCGCCCCAGGCTGGCACTGTGCTCACCGGCAAACAGCAGGCCCAACGCCCAACTGATCAGCAGGATCAGGTTCAAGCCAAGCAGGCTGCCCAAGGCCCAGAACACATTCACCGGCGTTAGACCGTTGCCCAGTGCAGCAAACGCCAGCCCTGCGCCGCTGATGACCGCGACGATTGCCAGCAGCACCAGCGCCAGACGCGCACCTTGCAGCCAGCGAGTGAGGGCCGCCGCTAGCCCATCGCGTTCGGCCAGGTGCAAGGCGCGCTGCTGGATACGTGTCGGCAGGTCGCCCCCGGCCGTGCGGGCCAGGCGGTTGGCTTCCAGGTCTTCCAGCGGGCCTGCGTGTTCTTCGCGCAGGCGCACGGTTTCTGTCAGCCAGAGTGTGTGCAGTGGAGTCACGCGTAGTCCTGTTGTGTTTGTGAGCCTGGAGCATAACCCCTGGCTCGGGGCTCTGGTATTCTCGTCGCCATGAAAAAAACTCTCCCTTTAAGCCTGATCGCAGCCCTCGGTGAAAACCGTGTGATCGGCGTCGACAACAGCATGCCCTGGCATTTGCCGGGGGATTTCAAATATTTCAAGGCCACTACCCTGGGCAAGCCGATCATCATGGGGCGCAAGACCTGGGATTCCCTGGGCCGACCGTTGCCGGGGCGCTTGAACATCGTGGTTAGCCGTCAGACCGATCTGGCGCTTGAAGGTGCGGAAGTTTTTCCGTCACTGGAGGCGGCGGTAGAGCGCGCTGAAGAATGGGCCAAGGCGCAAGGCGTGGACGAGCTGATGCTGATCGGCGGTGCGCAACTGTATGCGCAGGGGCTGGAGCAGGCGGATCGGCTTTATCTGACGCGGGTGGCGTTGAGTCCGGAAGGGGATGCTTGGTTTCCGGAGTTTGATACGACGCAGTGGAAGCTGGTGTCGAATGTCGAGAATGCGGCTGAGGGAGATAAGCCGGCGTATAACTTCGAGGTTTGGGAA
>NZ_JBBGYS010000073.1:0-18657 GCF_037479595.1 Pseudomonas sp. MYb541
GAGCCTAAGCGAGGTGCCGAGTGTTGGGGCAAGAGCGTTTTGCTTACTTTTGACTGGGCCGGCATTCCGGCTTTTCAAAAGTGAGCCGCCGTAAGGGCGGAACCAATACCAGCCGTTACCGCAGCAACGGATATGTACTCAATCAAATCTGAAACCGCTGCCGCTCCGTCTCATACAACGGCCTCACCAACGCAAACTCCCGATCAATCTGATCCACCAACTCCCCCAGATCCCCAACCACAGGCCCAACGGACTCAACCTCCAACCGCTGACACAACTGCGCCAACCTCACCGCCCCAAGGTTCCCACTGCTCCCCTTGAAACTATGCGCAATCCGCCCCAACGCCTTCGCATCATCCCTAGCCTTGCGCAGCGCCTCGACACGCTTCTGGGAATCATCAAGAAAGGTATCAAGCAACTTCGGATACTCGCCTTCCATGACTTCCTGCAACCCCGACAACACCGCCGGGTCCAGATGTAGATCAACCACTTGCTCGCTCCTTGATCAAGAATCGGCGGATTATGCCAGAGCCTCCCAGCAAAACTCCACGCAGACACTACGCCCGCCATCCGACCAGCCTACATCGCTGCTCAATTGCCGTACCAGGCTCAAACCCCGGCCAGACAGACGGTCCATATCCAGCGGCCGCGCCAGCACCTGTTCCACATCAAACCCCAGACCGCTATCCTCAATGCGCAGGGTCATCTTCCCACCCGCCCCAACCGGCACCACCTGCACATGCACCCGTATATACCCACTGTTCAGTTGAGCCAGGCGGTCATTACGCTGACGGTAATACTCGGCAAACCCTTGAGCATCACGCTTGAGAAGCGAATCCAGCCCCAGCACCCCATGCTCCAGCGCATTCGAATACAGCTCCGCCATCACACTGTAGAGCGCCCCACTCTGCTCGCGCAGGCCATGAATCTCTAACAACAGTTGCAGCAGATAGGGCAACGGGTTGTAACGCTTCAACGTTTCGGCACGGAATTCGAAACTCACCGACCAATCCAACGGACACGACTGCCCGCTGTCCGCATACAACGGCCCGGAGGCACGCAGTTGCTGGCCGGCTTGCAGGGTGATTTCCACCATGCTCACGTCATCGCGTACTTCACCGCGAAACGCCGCCAGTGCCTGTTCGATATCTTCAAATAAACGATCAGGCTCGCGATTGGCGGCAAACACCTGCTGTAAACGTTCGGCGCCGAACAGTTGGTCGTTGGCATCTGCGGTATCCAGCACCCCATCGGACAACAGGAACACCCGATCACCCAGGGCCATGGGCCAGACTTCAGTGCGATCATCAAAGGCCTCAGCCGACAGCACCCCCAACGGCAAATGCCGCGATTCCAGCGGCGTGCGTTTGCCGGTGGCGATTGCATGCACGTAGCCTTCGGGCATGCCGCCGTTCCACACCTCCACCACCCGCCGCTGCGTGCTCAGGCACAACAGGGTGGCGCAGCAGAACATGTCCACCGGCAGGATGCGTTTGAGCTTGGCGTTCATCTCGCGCAGGGTTTGTGCCAGGCCGTAGCCCTTGGCGGTCATGCCGTAGAAGACTTCCGCCAGGGGCATGGCCCCCACCGCCGCCGGCAGGCCATGGCCGGTAAAGTCGCCGAGCAGCACGTGCATGTCGCCGGACGGCGTATAGGCCGCCAGCAGCAGGTCGCCGTTGAACAGTGCATAGGGTGATTGCAGGTAGCGGATATTCGGCGCGGCATTGATACAGCCCGAATGCGCAACCTTATCGAACACCGCCTTGGCCACCCGCTGTTCATGCAGGAGGTAGTCGTGATGCTTGGCGATCAGGTCGCGCTGTTGCAGGACCGTGGCCTGCAACCGGCGCAGGCGGTCCATGGCGTTGATTTTCGCCGCGAGAATCAGCTGGTTGTAGGGTTTTGGCAGGAAGTCATCGCCGCCGGCATCCAGGCACTGGGCCAGCGCTTCGCTCTCGCGCAGGGAAGTCAGGAAAATCAGCGGCACCAGCTCTTCGCCCGCCAACTGCTTGATTCGCCGTGCTGCCTCAAAGCCGTCCATCACCGGCATCAGCGCATCCATCAACACCAGTTGCGGGCGCTCGCGGGTAAACACCTCGACCGCTTCAGCGCCATTGGTGGCCGTAAGTACCTGGTGACCCTGGCGCCGCACGATGGTCGACAGCAACAGCAAATCGGCGGCGCTGTCTTCGGCGATCAGGATCGTCAGCGGTTCGAGGACCGGGGCCAGGGCGCTCAACTGATGTCGAACAGTTTGTCGAAGTTGGAGATGGCGAGGATCTTGCGCACGTCGGAGTTGCTGTTGATTACCTGGACTTCAGCATTATCGCCACCGGCATGGTCACGCAACAGCAGGAGCATGCCCAGGGCGGAGCTGTCCATGTAGGTGGCCTCCTTCAAGTCGACGACGTACAACTCGGGCACTTTGTAGAAACGCTCGTAGGCATCGCGAAACGCCTGATGGCTGCCGAAATCAAACCGGCCCTTGACCGCGATCATCAACTTCTTCCCATCCAGGGATACTTCTGACTCGACTGACATGCGACTGCTTCCTTGTCATTGGCAATGACACAAGGTTTAGCAGGCGAACCCGATCTGAGCAACACCACAAATCAACTGTAGGAGCGGGCTTGCTCGCGAATACGGCGTGTCAGTTGATATATTTGTGACTGACCCACCGCATTCGCGAGCAAGCCCGCTCCCACATTTAGAACTGGGACTGGCGTGGAAGGCGCTGGGACAGTTCGTCGAGCAGCTTTTGCTCGCGCTTGTCTTCAAGCGCGCGTGCTTCGTCGATATAACGCTGCACCAATTTGCGCAAACCTTCGACCCGGGCAAACGCTGCTTGCCAGCTCTCGCGGGCTTTATCGAGGTTGTTCTGGTGCCAGGCCAGGCTCTGGCGCTGCTGGCCGACGGCCGTTTCCAACTGATTGAGAAAGCCCTGGTAGCCCATCAACCACTGGCCCGAGACGCCTTTGCTGCCCCGCTCGATCCACTGCTGCTGGTACTCGCCGCGAAAACGCTCCAAGTCGCCCAGCTTGCTCTCCGCCAAACGGACTTGCCCCTGGAAATAACCCAGGCGCTGCACGGCGGTTTTCTCGGCCTTTTCGGCCATGTCCACCACCGGAGCCAGGCGTGCGGCGCGGCTGTTGGCCATGGCTTAACCGCCCGGCGCCGGGGCGAAGATCGATTGCAGGTGCGCTTCGCTTTCGCCCATGCTGATCTTGTCGTTGAGGCCCTGGCGCAGGTAGGTCACCAACTGCGGTTGCAGGGCGATGGCCAGGTCGGTGTCGCGATCGCCGCCAGCCACGTAGGCGCCGACGCTGATCAGGTCGCGGCTCTGTTGATAGCGCGACCACAATTGCTTGAATTGTTGCGCGCGGATCATGTGTTCCGGCGTCACCACTGCCGGCATCACCCGGCTGATGGACGCTTCGATATCGATAGCCGGGTAATGCCCCTCTTCGGCCAGACGCCGCGACAGCACGATGTGACCGTCAAGTACACCCCGCGCCGAGTCGGCAATCGGGTCCTGCTGGTCATCGCCTTCGGACAGCACGGTATAGAACGCGGTGATCGAGCCACCACCGGCTTCGGCGTTACCGGCGCGCTCCACCAGCTTGGGCAACTTGGCGAACACCGACGGCGGATAGCCTTTGGTGGCCGGCGGTTCGCCGATGGCCAGGGCGATTTCACGCTGGGCCTGGGCGAAACGGGTGAGCGAGTCCATCAGCAACAGGACGTTCTTGCCCTTGTCACGGAAATATTCGGCGATGCGCGTGCAGTACATGGCGGCGCGCAGGCGCATCAGCGGTGCATCGTCCGCCGGGGACGCGACGACGACCGAGCGCTTGAGGCCTTCTTCACCGAGGCTGTGCTCGATGAATTCCTTCACCTCGCGGCCCCGTTCGCCGATCAGCCCGACCACGATGATGTCAGCCTCGGTAAAGCGCGTCATCATGCCGAGAAGCACCGACTTACCCACGCCGGTACCGGCAAACAGGCCCAGACGCTGGCCACGGCCGACCGTCAATAATCCGTTGATGCTGCGAATGCCCACGTCCAGCGGCACGCTGATGGGGTTACGGTTGAGCGGGTTGATGGTGGGGCCGTCCATCGGCACCCAGTCTTCGGCCTTCATGCCGCCCTTGCCATCCAGCGCGCGGCCGGCGCCATCGAGTACGCGGCCGAGCATGCTCATGCCCATCGGCAGGCGGCCGGTGTCGGCCAAGGGCACCACACGGGCGCCGGGGGCAATGCCCGCCAGGCTGCCCACGGGCATCAGGAAAATCTTGTTGCCCGAAAACCCCATCACTTCGGCTTCGACCTGCACCGGGTGGTAGCTGTCGTCGTTGATCACCATGCAGCGGCTGCCCATGGCGGCGCGCAGGCCTTCGGCTTCGAGGGTCAGGCCGACCATGCGCAGCAGGCGACCTTCAAGGATCGGCTGGCCAGGCAACTCGGCGGCTTCGGTATAACCGCTCAAGCGCTTGGCGAAGCTGGTGCGATCAAGGCGCATCGGGGGCGTCCAGGTCCAGGCTGAGGTCGGGCTCGGCAGGGTTCAGCACCTGCTCGTGGGCTTGGTCCAGCAGCTTGGCCATGATCTGGCTGATGCGGGTTTCCACCGTGGCATCGATGCGGCTGTGTTCGGTCTCGACGCGGCAACCACCGGGCTGCAGCGATGCGTCCTCGACGATGCGCCAGGTTTCTTCATGGCGCTCGCGCAGGGCTTTGACCTGTTCGAAATCCTGAGGATTGATGTACAGCCGTACATTGCCGACACCCAGGGGCAGCAGCTTGAGGGCTTCGCGCATCACGCTTTCGATATGGCTGGAGTCCAGCACCAATTCGCGCTGGATCACTTGGCGAGCGATGTGCTGCACCAGCTCGACCATGGCTTTTTCGATTTGCGCATCCTGCTCGGCGATAGGGTCGAACAGCCCGCCCATCAAGCGTTCCAGGCTGGCCAGTTTGACGCTCAGCGCCTCCTCGGCTTCCTGGCGGACCTTGAGGGTGGTGCTGCGAAAACCATCTTTTTCACCCGCCGCGAAGCCCTCGTTGTAGGCCTCCTGGCGGATAGCTTCCAATTCTTCCAGGGTCAGTGGCTGGACTTCCTCCAGCGGCACTTCTTCCATTTCCGCCGGCGGCTCTTCCACCGGTTCCGGCTCGGGCTCCGGCACATGCGGATCGAAGCTGGGCAACGACCAGATGTCGAACCCACCGACGTCCCGCGCGCGAATCAGATCGCTGGGCGCCTCATCTTTGTTCGACATGAGAGGCGCCTTAGATCATTTCTTCGCCGCCCTTCCCGCCGAGAACGATTTCTCCGGCTTCGGCCATACGGCGGGCAATGGTGAGGATTTCTTTCTGCGCGGTTTCCACGTCGCTGACGCGCACCGGGCCTTTGGCTTCCAGGTCGTCGCGCAACAGTTCCGAAGCACGCTTGGACATGTTCTTGAAGATCTTCTCTTTGACGTTTTCGTCCGAGCCCTTGAGGGCCAGTACCAGCACGTCGGAGGACACTTCGCGCAGCAACGCCTGGATGCCACGGTCGTCGACATCGGAGAGGTTGTTGAACACGAACATGAGGTCTTCGATCTGGCCGGACAAGGTGTCGTCGATCTCGCGGATCGAGTCCATCAACTGGCCTTCGACCGAGCTGTCGAGGAAGTTCATGATGTCGGCCGCGCGCTTGATACCGCCCAGGGTGGTACGCGAGGCATTCGAGTTGCCGGAGAACTGCTTCTCCAGAATCGTGTTGAGTTCTTTCAGGGCCGCCGGCTGCACGGTGTTCAGCGACGACACGCGCAGAATGATGTCCAGGCGCACTTTATGGTCGAAGTGGCCGAGCACTTCACCGGCCTGGTCCGGGTCGAGGTAGGCCACCACGATCGCCTGGATCTGCGGGTGCTCGTAGCGGATCACGTCGGCAACGGCGCGCGGCTCCATCCATTTGAGGCTGTCGAGGCCGCTGGTGTTGCCACCGAGCAGGATGCGGTCGATCAGGCCGTTGGCCTTGTCTTCGCCCAGGGCCGAGGTGAGCATCTTGCGGATGTAGCTGTCGGAGCCGACACCCAGGCTGGTCTGGTCGCCGACGATCTCGACGAACTCGCTCATCACCTGCTCGACTTGCTCGCGGTGCACATTACGCATCTGCGCCATGGCCACGCCGACACGCTGAACCTCTTTGGGGCCCATGTGGCGCAGCACTTGGGCGGCGTCGGTTTCACCGAGGGACAGCAGCAGGACTGCGGCTTTGTCGACCTTGGTGAGCTTGGCAACAGCGGCTCGATTATCACTCATCTGCGTTGATCCACTCTTTCACGACCTGGGCCACGCGGCCCGGGTCTTCTGCCACCAGACTCTTGATTGCGTTCAACTGAGCGTCGTAACCCTCGCTCGGGCTTGGCAACAGGATGCTTTGCGGGCCGCCGAGGCTGACGCGGTCGTTGGCCAGTTCGCCGTCGAGGCCGCCCATGCCACCCAATTCCACGTCGCCACCTGCAAGTGCAAGCTGTTTCTTGCCGTTGCCGGTGATGTTGTTGAGGACTGGGCGCAGCACACCAAATACCAGCACCAGGATGAACAACACACCCAGCACTTGCTTGACGATGTCCCAGAACCACGGCTGCGAGTAGAACGACGGTTCAGCGATCACTTCGCCACGCTCGGCGGAGAACGGCATGTTGATCACGCTGACACTGTCACCACGGCTGGCGTCAAAACCGACGGCGTCCTGCACCAGGCGAGTGAAGCGCGCCAATTCGTCGGCGGTCCATGGGGCACGGGTAACGGCGCCGTCAGCGGCATTGACCTTGACCTGGTCATCCACCACCACCGAGACCGACAGGCGATTGACGCGACCCTGTTGCTGCTTGGTGTGGCTGATGGAACGGTCAAGCTCGAAGTTCTTGGTGGACTGGTTACGTTTGTCCGCCGGGTACGGGGCGAGCATCGGCTGGCCAGTGGCCGGGTCCATGATTTGCTGGCCGTTGGCATCCAGCAGTGGCTGGCCTGGCTGAATCGCGCCAGCGCTGGCAGTAGCGCCACCGGTGGTTTGCGGCGCCGAAGCCGGGGCTGGCGGCTGGTTGCTCAACGCGCCCGGCACACCTTGCGGCGGGCCATTGGCGGCGGTGCGTTGTTCGCTGGTGGACTGCTCGCTGCGCAAGGCAGGCTGGTCCGGGTTGAATTGCTCGGAGGTCGACTCGACGGCGCTGAAGTCCACATCGGCCGACACTTCAGCCTTGTAGCGGTCGTTGCCCAACACCGGTTGCAGGATGTTGTGCACACGCTGGGTGAGCATGCTTTCGACGCGGCGACTGTAGTCGAACTGCTTGCCGGCTTGAGTCAGCGCGGAGTTTTCGCCCTGATCGGACAGCAGGTTGCCCTTCTGGTCGACCACAGTGATCTGCGATTTGCTCAGTTCAGGCACGCTGGTGGCGACCAGATTGACGATCGCCAGCACCTGGCCAGGCTCCAGGGAGCGGCCCGCAAACAGTTCTACCAAGACCGAGGCACTTGGCTTGCGCTCGTCGCGCACAAACACCGAGCTTTTCGGAATGGCCAGGTGCACGCGGGCACCCTTGACGTTGTTCAGGCTGGAGATGGTGCGCGCCAGTTCGCCTTCCAGGCCGCGACGGTAGCGGGTGGCTTCCATGAACTGGCTGGTGCCCAGGCCCTGGTCCTTGTCGAGGATCTCAAAACCGATGTTGCTGTCGGACGGGGTCACGCCGGCGGCGGCGAGTTTCATGCGCGCACGGGCCACGTCGTCGGCCTTGACCAGCAGCGCCCCGGAGTTGGGCTCCACGGTGTAGGCGATGTCGGCGGCGGCCAGGGTTTCCATGATCTGCTTGGAATCCATGCCCGCCAGGCTGCCGTACAGCGGCCGGTAATCGGGTTGCTGCGACCACAGCACCACGGCAAAACCAATCGCCACGCTGGCAGCCAGGCCGACCATCAGGCCCACCTGACGCAGCATGGTCATTTCGGAGAGGTTTTCCAGGAACGACAGGCCAAACAGCGGCGGCTTGCCGTCTGCCTTGGCGGGTGCGTTGTCCACGACTGCTTCTGCCATGACTTAAATCTCGTCCTTAAACCGGCATCTGCATGATGTCTTGGTAGGCCTGAACCAGCTTATTACGCACTTGGGTCAGGGCCTGGAAGGAAACGCTGGCTTTTTGCGAGGCGACCATCACATCGGTGAGGTCCACGCCGCTTTTGCCGATTTCAAAGGCGTTGGCCAACTGGCTGGAGGCTTGCTGGGTGTCACTGACTTTGTTGATGGCTTGGCCGAGCATATCGGCGAAGCTGCTTTGGCCCAATTCCGGCGCTGGCGCGACGGATTTCGGTTGAGCCATGGCATCCATTTGCATGGAGCGCATATCCAACATCAACCGATTGAACTCAATACCCTGGCTCATGAACTTCTCTCTCCGACAACCCGCATATTTTTTGACGCTACGCCGCAATTACTAGGGGAGGTAGCAACAAGGGTGCCAGCTCTGGTTCAACTCGTAAGAAAAGGCGACAAACCTTGTCGACCTTGTTACCGGTTATGTTGCGAACAGATACGCTTCCACATCCATCCCTGCATCGCGCATCTGCGCCAGCTTGTAGCGCAACGTCCGCGGGCTGATGCCCAGACGTTCGGCAGCCTCTTTGCGACGGCCGCGCTCGGAGCGCAGGGTGTCGATGATCATCTGGAATTCACGGCGACGCAGATCGTCGCCCAGTGCACCGGCCGTTTCGATTTCGGCAACCATAGGCGCAGGGGCCAGGGTTGGCAGCGGCGCCGCACCGCTGCCCATGGCCAGGCAAAAATCCTGAGGCTGGATCAGGCCGCCCTGTTGCAGGATCAGCGCGCGCTGGATGGCGTTGTCCAGTTCCCGCACGTTGCCCGGCCATGGATAGGCGATCAGGCAGGCTTGGGCCTCGGCCGACAGGCGCGCCTGGGCGTGCTTCATTTTTTTGACGTGGTTGTTCAGCAGACGCTCGGCCAGGGGAATGATATCCGCCGGGCGTTCGCGCAACGGGCGCCAAGCCAGCGGGAATACCGAAAGCCGGTAGAACAAGTCTTCACGGAAGCGCCCCGCCGCCACTTCGCCCGCCAAGTCGCGGTTGGTGGTGGCGACTACACGGATATCCAACTGGATCGGCTTGCGCGCGCCGACGCGCTCAACCTCACGCTCCTGCAGCACCCGCAGCAACTTGGCTTGCAGACCCAGGGGCATTTCCGAAATCTCATCGAGCAGGATGGTGCCGCCGTCGGCCTGTTCGAACTTGCCCGCCTGGGCCGCGATGGCGCCGGTGAAGGAGCCCTTTTCGTGGCCGAACAGTGTGGCTTCGAGCATGTTGTCTGGGATCGCCGCGCAGTTGATCGCGATAAACGGCTGCTTGGCGCGGGTCGATTGCTGGTGGATGTAACGTGCCAGCACCTCTTTGCCCGTGCCGGACTCGCCGGAAATCAGCACCGTGGAATCGCTGCGCGCCACGCGGGCCGCCAGCTCCAGCAATTGTGCGCTGGCCGGCTCGAAGGCAATCGGGCCTTCGCCCTCACTGGCCGAGATCACGCCCAAGGCATGCCGCGCGACCAGTTCGATCAAGGCTTTAGGTTCGAAGGGTTTGACCAGGTAATCCGCCGCGCCCTGGCGCATGGCGTCGACCGCACGCTCGACGGCGCCATGGGCGGTCATCAGCAGCACCGGCAACTGCGGCTGGCGCGCACGCAGCAGGCTGAGCAACTGGTGGCCGTCCATGCCGGGCATGTTGACGTCGCTGACCACCAAGCTGAAGGACTCCTGCTCCACCGCCTCCAAGGCGTCCTCGGCAGACCCGACCGCCCGATAGTCATGGCCCGCCAACAGCAGCGTGTCAGCCAATGCCTCACGCAGGGCGCGATCGTCTTCCACCAACAGAACCTTGATAGCCATAACCTTTCTACTCCGCGCTTGCCGCGCTGGAAAACAGCGGCAAGGTCATCAATGCACAGGTGCCCCGCCCAACACGGGAATGCAGTTGCAATTCTCCCTGATGGGCACGTGCCACTGCCTTGACCACGGTCAGGCCCAGGCCGGTACCGTTGGTCTTGGTGGTGAAAAAGGGTTCGCCCAGGCGCTGCAACACAGCGGGCTCGATACCACTGCCGCTGTCGCTGATGCACAGGCGCAGGTTTTGCCCGCGGTTGTACAGGTGCACCTTGAGCCGCGCACCAGGGCCGCTGGCCTGGGTGGCGTTTTCGATCAAGTTGAGCAGCGAACCCACCAGCGTGTCGCGGTTGCACAGCAGCTCACCGAGGTGGCTGTCGCACTGCCAGCGCACCTGGACGTCTTGAATATGGGCGGCGGCCGCCGCTTGCAGGGCCTGCATCAACTCGACCGGCGTGATGCGGTCGGTCAGCGGCAATTCGCCGCGAGCGAACACCAGCATGTCGCGCACCTGATGCTCCAACTCATGCAGACGCTCCTTGAGGCGACCGGCAAAACGCTGGTGGGTGGCGGTGGGCAATTGCTCATCAGTCAAATGACTGGCGTAGATCAGGGCAGCCGACAGCGGCGTGCGGATCTGATGCGCCAAAGAAGCGACCATGCGCCCCAGGGATGACAAACGCTCATGGCGCGCCAACTGGTCTTGCAGGTGACGGGTTTCAGTCAGGTCATTGAGCAACACCAGTTGGCCTGGCTCTGCGTCCAGGGAACGAGTGGCAATGGACAAGCGGCGGCCGTCTTTCAGGGAAATTTCGTGACCGTCGTCTTCACGCGGCGCAAAGCAGCGGGTGATGACATGCCGCCACAGTTCGCCTTCCAGCGGCAGGCCAAGCATGTCGCAGGCCGCCGGGTTGGCCTCGCGCACACGGCCTTCTTCGTCGATGACAATCACACCGCCGGGCAGCAGCGACAGCAGGTTTTGCAGGCGGTTGGCCAAGCGTTCTTTCTCGGCCAGCTCTTCCATGCGCTGGGCACTGACCACCGCCAACTCGCCTTTGAGCTCAGAAACCCGGGCTTCGAGCAGGCTGTAGGAATCAGTCAATTGGCTGGACATCTGGTTGAACAGCGAAAAAGCCTGTTCCAGGCCCTGGCGGCTTTGCTGTTCTACAGAGGGAACCAGCCCTGCAATCGCAGGACTGGAAGAATGTTGGGCGGCGTGGGGCATCATGCTCTCTCGCTTGGCTGACCGTCAGTTAAACGGAACGTTGCGAGGGCTGTAGCAATACCCGTGCCGAAAAAAAACCACTGAAGTTTCAGTGGTTTAAAAAACAGGCGTCAATCATCCGCCTGTTCGTCACCTTCTTTGCGGCTCATGCCGTACTTGCGCATCTTCTCCACCAGGGTAGTGCGACGGATGCGCAGGCGCTCGGCGGCACGGGCGACGATGCCGTTGGCGTCGTCAAGGGCCTGCTGGATCAGACCTTGTTCCAGGTTGCCGAGGTAGTCCTTCAGGTCCAAGCCTTCGGGCGGCAGCATCGCGGTGTTACCAAAGTCTGGCGTATGGCCATTGATGGCGACGCGCTCTTCCATGTCGCTGCGCAGGCTGTCGACCAGTTGCTCGTCTTCGTCGTCGACGTAGCGGAATTTCTTCGGCAGCTCGACCACGCCGATCACGCCGTAGGGGTGCATGATCGCCATGCGCTCCACCAGGTTGGCCAGCTCGCGCACGTTGCCCGGCCAGCCGTGGCGGCACAGGGACATGATCGCGGCGGAGTTGAAGCGGATCGAACCACGCTTCTCGTGCTCCATGCGCGAGATCAACTCGTTCATCAGCAACGGGATGTCTTCCACGCGCTCACGCAGCGGGGCCATCTCGATCGGGAATACGTTGAGGCGGTAGTACAGGTCTTCGCGGAAGCTGCCGACCTCGATCATGCTTTCGAGGTTCTTGTGGGTCGCCGCGATGATGCGCACGTCGACGCTCTGGGTCTTGTTGCTGCCCACGCGCTCGAAGGTACGTTCCTGCAATACGCGCAGCAGCTTGACCTGCATCGGCAGCGGCATGTCGCCGATTTCGTCGAGGAACAGCGTGCCGCCGTTAGCCAACTCGAAACGCCCGGCACGGCTGGTGATCGCGCCGGTAAAGGCGCCCTTTTCGTGGCCGAACAATTCGCTTTCAAGCAGTTCTGCCGGGATCGCCCCGCAGTTGACCGGCACGAAAGGCCCGTCGCGGCGCTTGGAGTGATAGTGCAGGTTGCGCGCAACCACTTCCTTGCCGGTGCCGGACTCGCCAAGGATCAGCACGCTGGCGTCGGTGTCGGCCACTTGCTGCATCATCTGGCGCACGTGCTGGATGGCGCGGCTGGTGCCGACCAGGCTGCGGAACAGGTTGGGTTCGCGGTGACGGCCGCGCTCGCGGGCCTGGTCGTACATCTCGCGATAGACCTGGGCACGGTGCAGGGAATCGAGCAATTTGCTGTAGCTGGGGGGCATTTCCAGCGTGGAAAGCACCCGGCGGCGCTGGTCTTCGGGCAGGTCGACGGAAGAAATATCGCCCATTAGCAACACGGGAAGGAACTCATCCCAGGTTGACAGTGTCTTTAACAAGCCCAAAACAGCGCCAGGAGCGTTTACCGTCCCGATCAGCACACAAATGACTTCACGGCTCGATGACAATGAGCTGACCGCCTGCTGCCAATCATGGCTGCCGCAGGGCAGATTTTCTTCGCCAAGAAAATTCAAAATCACCGCTAAATCGCGGCGGCGGACGCTATCGTCATCAATCAGCAGAATTTTGGTTTCACGCCACATGCAATAGCAACTTCCCTAGTAAAACTTCCTGCCCCGGAGTGAGGGCAATCGAGACGCCTGTAAGACTTTGTACCTTACTAGACGTCTGAAATCTGAAAACAGCACTAGTTAAGTCAAAAATGCTGGCACAGTCAAATATATGACGCACCGTTCGGACTAACTGAGCCCATTCAGCCGAACAGATGGTAAACCTTTGACGCATTTTTCGCTTGGTTGATCTGCGACATCTCTTCGAAAATCGCCTGGCGCTCGCCAGTCGTTACCTCAAGCAATTGCTGGTACACCGCCAGCAGGCTCTCAAGCTTTTCACGCAACGCATCCTCATCGACCGGCGCTTCACTGAGCACCTGCTCGATGACGTCGCGACAGCCCATGTCCAGTTCGCCGATAGCGTCCCAGTTACGGTCCGCCAGCGCGCCCATCAGCGCCTCACGGGTTTCATCAATGCGTTGCAATGCTTGGCTCATGACGTATTCCTCAAGGCCGATGGCCTTATTCTGCCGCGCCTTGTGGCGCGCCGATGGCATCCCAGCCTTCTTTAACGGTAATCATCAAACGCGCTACTTCGTCGATCATCTCGGCATCGTTGTGCAGATTCGCTTCCATCAGACGGTTAGTCATGTAGGCATACAGACTTTCCAACTGCTGGACGTAAGCCGGGTTATCGCTCTTTTCCGCATCCAGGCCGTCACGCAGGCCGATTACGATATCAATCGCCTTGCCGAGCATCAGGCCCTTGGTCGCGATATCGCCGCGCGCCAACGCACCTTTGGCCTGGGCCATGCGGTCGAGGCCGCCTTCCATCAGCATCTGCACCAGACGATGAGGGCTGGCTTCGGAGATCTGAGCATGGGAATTGACCTTCTGGTATTGGCGAAGGGCTCTCATGGGATTCATGTTTCTACCTCGTGACAGGCGACAGCGAAAAGGATTTCAGTAACCAATATGTCGACTGGGTCGCAAAAAGCTTTAGCGCCAGTCGTCCTCCGATACAAAAAGGCCAGGCAGGTTGCCTGGCCTTTTGCATTCACTTGGAATCAATTATTGGTCTTGGGGTTGTTCAAGGCGTTGAGCGTGGTCATGACGCTGGTGCTTTGCTGGCGCAGCTGGGCGACCAGGGTGTCCATGGCGTTGTACTTGTCGGACAGGCTTTTGGTCAGCAGGTCCATGCGCTCGTTCAGGGTTTCCTGCTGCTTGCCCAGGTCTTTCAGGCTGTCAGACAGTGAGGTGGAACGCGTGGCCAGGACGCCGGTGGTAGCTTTGGCGAAGTCATCGGTGGCGCTTTTCATGCGCGCCAACATCCCGTTTTTGCCGGTGAACATGCTGTTGATGTCGGCCGCATTGGTTTTAACCGCCGCATCCCACTTTTTATCATCCATGGACAGCAGCCCAGTCGTGGAACTGGTACTCACACCGAATTGAGCCAGGGACTTAAAAGTGCCGGTCCCGGAAATCTCATTGAACTCATTGCGGATCGCGGCCTGCAGTGAACGCATGGTCGAGTCACCCGTCAGCGCTGCTGCAGTCGTGCTACCGTCCAGGTTCTTGGTGATCTTGGTTTCGGCATTCATGGCCGTGATCAACGCGTTGTAGCTATCGATGAAACCCTTGACTCCGGACTTCAGAGCAGCGTTGTTGGTGCTCACGGTGATCAGCGTTGCGGTTCGTTCGGCTGTAGGGCTGGTGTCGCCAACCGTCTTGGTCGGTGAAACCGACACCAACTTGATATTCACGCCACTGAGCGCGCCTTCGATGTTGTTGGTCTTGGAAACCGACGCAACGCCATCGATGCTGTACAGCGCGTCCTTGGGCTCATCGACTACTTTAGAGCCCACATCCAGCCCGGAGGTACCCGAAAGCGTCAGGTCCGAACCTGTACCCATGGTGGTAGACGTCAGGATCAACCGCGAACCGTTGGAGTCGGTCTGGATGTTGGCACTCAGGCCAGAGGTACCGAACTGGGTGTTGATCGAATCACGCACCTGCTGCAAGGTTGCGCCGGCCGGAATATTGACGTCGAAGTTCTTGCCCGACTGACTGATGGTCAGGGTTGTCGGCTTGTCGGTGGCGTTGACCACCGTCGACGTGCCGCCGGCGAAATTCTTGGTCGACAGCTTGGACGCCTGGGCCAGCTGGCTGACAATCAGCCGGAAACTGCCGTTCGAGGCCGTATTGCTCGCCGTCATGGTGGCGACCTTTTCATCCGATGATGAACCGGTCAAGCCCGTGAAGCTGGAGCTGGCTGTCATGTTGTCCAGCGCGCCGCGGAAGGCATCCAGCGCCGCCTGAATTTTGCCGATCGAAGACAGCGTGGTGGTCGCCTTCTGGGACGCGGTATTGATCTGCGTCTGCTTGGGCACCTTCTCGGCGTCCACCAAGGACTTCACGATCGCTTGCGTATCGATGTTGGAACCGATACCACTTACCGTTGAACCCGCCATCTTCGTTTCTCCTGTTCGGTGGCTGCCGTTATCTTGACTGTTTATGCCTCAATACGTGACAGCAACAAATTTCATGCCAGCTCACGCCTTGTCGTCAAACAACACGTTGCTTGCGCTGGATAGGCTTTGTGCCAGCTTCAATGCCGTTTCCGACGGAATCTGGCGAATCACTTCACCGCTGTCGGTGGCGATGACCTTGACCACCACACGATGGGTGGAATCATCGATGGAAAAATCCAGTTTGCGCTGGGCCGCCTGTACGAATTCGCGAATATCAGTGACTGCTTTTTCCAGATCAGCTCGCTCAGGCTCTTTACCTGTTGCCGCGACTTCCTGGACCTTTGGGATGCTCTTGTCAGTCGCTGCCTGTGCTGGCGGGCTCTGCGATGCAACCGGCGGATAAGACTGGTTCAGCTTTACACTCATGTCCATGTCCAATCTCCTCTAAACCGAAAAAACGGAAGGGCACGTAGACGCGCCCTTCCGTTAGTTACCAAGCGCTGGGATTACTGAAGCAGCTTCAGTACAGCGGATGGCAGCTGGTTTGCCTGCGACAGGATCGCGGTGGAAGCCGATTGCAGGGTTTGTTGCTTGGTCAGTTCGGCGGTTTCGGAAGCGAAGTCGACGTCCTGAACGGTGGAACGTGCAGCGGTGGAGTTCTTCTGAATGTTCTGCAGGTTGTCTGCAGTGGTAGTCAGACGGTTCTGGGTAGCACCCAGGCCCGAACGAACGCTGTCGATGGTGCCGATAGCCTTGTCGATTACGGACAGGGCGTTTTGAGCGTTGTTTGCGTCGGTCACGTCGGTCTGGGAAACAGCTGTCTTGATGGAAGACTTTTGAGCTGCGCCGAACAGGTCGGTTACCGAAGTACCAGTAGCGCCGTTAGCCAGGGAGTAGCCTTTGGACGAGTCCAGCGAGATCTGGCCAGTGGCAACGATCACGCCAGCAGCAGCGGCAGCCAGAGGAGTAGCGGCAGCGGCGTATTTGCCAGCGCCATCTTTCACGTTAACGCCGATGGCGTCGCCGCCAGCAGCATCGGTGGTGAACTTGATGTTCTCGCCAGAATCGGATTTGACTTCCAGTGTGCGTTTGGCTTCGTCGTAGTTAACGCTGATGCCCAGTTTGGCGGCGTTGGACTTCAGTTGGTCAGCCAGGTCAGAAGTACTGGTCACGCCAACGAACTTGACGGTCGCGCCGCCAACATCGATGGAGAAGTTAGCCGGAACACCAGGAACAGCTGGAACAACCGGAGGACCTGGCTGAGCAGGAGTGCCCTTGGTCTTGGTCTCGTCGACCGTCAGCTGGACTTGAGTACTAGCGGTAGCGCTCAGGCCACCGATGGCGCCGTTCAGGCCGGCAGCGATAGTCTTGGCGGAGTCACCAGCAGCGATAGCAACGTTTGCCGACTGACCGTTACCGGTGATGGCGATCGAACCAACCGCTACACCAGTGGCGTTAGGGGTTTGAGCGGCGGATTTGATCTGCTGCGAACCAATGTTGTTGGCTGCAACGTTTTCCAGGCTCAGGTTGATGGTTTCGTTGGCGTTGGCGCCAACCTGGATAGCTTTGGTACCGTACGAACCGTCCAGCAGCTTCTGGCCACCGAAAGTAGTGGTTTGCGAGATACGGGTCAGTTCCGAAGTCAGAGCCTGGTATTCGTCGTTGTTCGACTTACGGTCGTCAGGGCTGAGCGAGCCAGTAGCGGAAGACAGAGCCAGGGTACGCATTTTTTGCAGGATGTCGGTCGAAGCCTGCATCGCGCCTTCAGCGGTCTGAGCGATGGAGATACCGTCGTTCACGTTTTTGACTGCTTGGCCCAGGCCGTTGATTTGGCTGGTCAGGCGGTTAGCGATCTGCAGGCCGGCAGCGTCGTCTTTAGCGCTGTTGATACGCAGGCCGGAAGACAGGCGCTGCATGGAAGTGGCCAGGGCGCCGCCAGCTTTGTTCAGGTTGCCCTGAGTAGTGATGGAAGCAATGTTGGTGTTTACTGTTAAAGCCATGACGAAATCCTCGTTGGATGGATACTGCGGCTTCCGGCCCTGGCAACCGCCGGGTGTGGCCTGAGAACCTACGTAATAGTTATCGTCGTGGTAGCCGGTTGCTTGAGGATTTTTTTTGATTTTTTTACTGGCGCCGTGCCACCCCTTGCAATTCAAGGGTTTACGCGGGCCCCAAACCCCGTTTTCATTGGGTTTTCTGGCGCCAAATAAAAAACGCCGAGGCTCTTTCGAACCTCGGCGTTTTTTATTGAAGCTATCAAGGCATCAAGGGCGATAGAGAATCGCCGAGCCCCACGACAGGCCCACACCAAAACCGCTGATTGCCACGCGCTTCCAGGTAGCGTCCATCACGTGCTTTTCCAGCAGCAGCGGAATGCTCGACGACACGGTATTACCGGTCTCGACCATGTCCTTGATGAACTTGTCCACGGGTGCATCTTCAAAACGACGCGCCACGGCGTCGACAATCGCCGCACTGCCCTGGTGGATGCAGAACGCATCGATCTCATCGGCCTTGAGATCTGACTCATTGAGCAGCTCATGCAAATGCGCCGGCACCTTGAGCAGGGCGAAGTTGAAGACCTGGCGGCCGTTCATGAAGAACACGCCGTCACTGACCTTCAGGTGCGGCGCACCGGAACCGTCGGTGCCGAACTTCGACTTGCCCAGCAACCACGGCGCATCTTCGCCCATCCAGGTGGCAGTAGCAGCATCGCCAAACAGCATGGTGGTGTTGCGATCTTCCGGGTCGACGATCTTGGAGTACGGGTCAGCGGTGATCAGCAGGCCGTTTTTCAGGCCCGCGGCTTCCATGAAGCCCTTCATCGCATAGATGCCGTAGACGTAACCGGAACAACCCAGGGAGATATCAAAGGCCGCGACGTGGGTCGGCAGGCCGAGCTTGTCCTGGACGATGGCCGCCGTGTGGGGCAAGCCCTCTTCATCACCGTTCTGGGTGACGACGATCAGCGCGTCGATCGACTCGCGTTTCAAATCCGGGTTGTTGGCAAACAAAGCGTTGACCGCCTCGACACACAGATCGGAGGTTTCCTGCGCGGCTTCCTTGCGCGGCAGGAACGCCGAACCGATCTTGCCAATGATGAATTCTTCATCCTTGGCGAATTTGGCACCCTGGGCGTAGTTATCGATCCCGTCTGCCGGCACGTAACTGGCGATGCTTTTTATGCCAATCATTGTGGCTTCCCAATACTAAATAGCTGGAGAACACCCCTGGGCCACGCCCGGAGTGCTGACAATAAAGGGGATAACCCCATAAAAATCTCGCTGAAAGCCGTCTCGCAAGGACCCTGTGACGACTTATCCTTTTCACACGATACAGTGAAGATGCGCTTTATGACTCACAGGTCACTCAATTTTGTGTGCTTTATGCAAAACCTTCAAACAATTAAATCCCGGAAACGACAACGGCCCGCCCTGTTTCCAGGGGGGGGCGCGTGTCGGGAATCGATTTTAAAATTTTTT
>NZ_JBBGYS010000074.1:0-17745 GCF_037479595.1 Pseudomonas sp. MYb541
CCCCGTGTGTGCGGGGGGCGCCCCCCGCCCACCACAGAAGCCCGCTCACCACAACCACAGCAGTTAATTCCTACGCCAATCTTCTTTGGTTACAATCACCGCCCTCTTCCACTCTCCCAAGGAACCACCATGTCCGGGCTTGAACTGTTCGCCGCCGCCCTCGGGGTGATTGCCGTGTGGCTGACCGTCAAGCAAAACCCCTGGTGCTGGCCCATCGGCCTGGTGATGGTGTTGCTCTACACCTGGGTGTTTTTCGACGTGAAACTCTATTCCGACATGCTGTTGCAGGTGGTCTATGCCGCCTTGCAAGTCTACGGCTGGTGGCAGTGGACACGTGCCGGCGAGGTCAAGCAAGGGCGCCAGGTCAGCAGCCTCGGCGTGCCAGCGATCATGGCCAGCCTGGCGGTGGGCGCAGTTGGCAGCCTGTTGCTCGGCGCCGCTATGGCGCACTGGACGGATGCCGCCCAGCCCTGGCTCGACGCCGCCCTCACCGGCTTCAGCCTGGTGGCGCAGATGTGGATGGCGCAGAAACGCGTGCAGTGCTGGCCACTGTGGATCGCCGTGGATGTGATCTTCGTCGGACTGTTTCTCTACAAAGGTCTCTATCTCACCGCCGCGCTCTACGCGCTGTTCACCGTGATTGCCGTGCAAGGCTGGCGCGAATGGCGCGCCGACCCGGCGTTGCACGCATGAAGGTGGTGGTACTGGCCGGCCCGGAGTCCAGCGGTAAAAGCTGGCTGGCGGCGCAGTTGCAAGCGCATTTTGGCGGCTTGGTGGTGGATGAATACGTACGCTATTTCATCGATCACCATCAACGCGACACCACTCTGGCCGACATCCCGGCCATCGCCCGTGGCCAACTGGCCTGGGAAGACGCCGCCCGCGCCCAGCAGCCGGGACTGTTGATCCTCGATACCCATCTGCTGACCAACAAGCTCTGGAGCCAGACCCTGTTCGGCGACTACCCGGCCTGGCTCGACAGCGAACTGCTGGCCCGTCATTACGACCTGCACTTGCTGTTGTCACCAGATGATGTGGAATGGACGGCCGACGGCCAGCGCTGCCAGCCGCAACTGGCGGATCGCCAAGCGTTTTTCCAGGAAAGCCTGGCATGGATGCAGCAGCATCAACAGGCAGTCGTGGTGATCAAGGGGAATTGGGAAGAACGCCGAGTCGCGGCCTTCAAGTCCGTAGAAGAATTATTGTAGTGAGCGGGCTTGTCCCGCGCTGGGGGGCGAAGCCGCCCAAAAACCAAACACCGCGGTCTGACTGGCAGACCGCGGTGTTTTTATTGGGGCCGCTACGCAACCCAACGCGGGACAAGCCCGCTCACTACAGCGGTGCTTAGTAGCCCAGGGACAGGCCCGTGTTGCGACGCGGGTCATTCGCGCCATAGAAGCGGTTGTTACCCACCGGCTTACCACCCAGGGACGGCGCACCGACCAGGATCGCCGCCAGGTGGTTGGCATCCTGAGGCCCGGCAAACTTGTGGCCCCAGCTTTCGAGGATCTTCTGGGTGTCCGGGCTCACCGCAAAGGTTTCGAGGTTGGTGGTTTCCGGCATCCATTGCTGGTGGAAACGCGGCGCATCCACGGCTTCCTGGATGTTCATCTTGTAGTCGATGACATTCAGAATGGTCAGCAAGGTCGCGGTAATGATGCGACTGCCACCCGGCGTACCGACCACCATCACGGCCTTGCCATCCTTGGTTACGATGGTCGGGCTCATCGACGACAGCGGCGCCTTGCCTGGAGCGATGGCGTTGGCTTCACCCTGGACCAGACCGTACATGTTCGGCACGCCGACCTTGACGGTGAAGTCGTCCATTTCATCGTTGAGGATCACGCCGGTTTTGCTCGCCATTACGCCCGCACCGAACCAGTCGTTGAGGGTGTAGGTGACCGACACCGCGTTGCCCCACTTGTCGACGATGGAATAGTGGGTGGTGTTATTGCCTTCATGGGGCGACACGCCTGGCTTGATCGCCTGGGAGTCACCGGCTTTTTGCGGTTCGATGGCGTCGCGCAGTTTCGCCGCGTAGTTTTTGTCCAGCAGGTGCTCGATCGGGTTCTTCACGAAGTCCGGGTCGCCGAGGTAGCTGTTGCGGTCCACGTAGGCGTGGCGCATGGCTTCGATCTGGTAGTGCAGGCCCTGGGCCGAGTGATAGCCGAGGTCGGCCATCGGGTAACCTTCGAGGATGTTCATGATCTGGCAGATCACTACGCCGCCGGAGCTTGGAGGCGGTGCCGAGACCACGTGGTAGCCACGGTAGTCGCACTCGATGGGAGCCAGTTCGCGGGTCTTGTACTTGTCGAGGTCAGCCTGGGTGATGATGCCTTTGCCGGCCTGGCTGGAATCGACCAGGGCCTTGGCCACCCAGCCTTTATAGAAACCGTCACTGCCCTTGGCCGAGATTTCCTTGAGGGTCTTGGCCAGGTCTTTCTGCACCAGCTTCTGACCGACCTGCATCGGCTGGCCGTTGTGCAAGAAGATCCCGCGCATGTCCTTGTCTTTTTCGAACTCGCCGGTGGCGGTGTGCAACAGGTCGATATCGCCCTGCTCCAGCTCGAAGCCGTTCTCCGCCAGTTTGATCGCCGGGGCGATGACTTGGGCGCGCTTGAGGGTGCCGTATTTGCTCAGGGCCAGTTCCATGCCCGAGACAGTGCCGGGCACACCAACGGCCAGGTGGCCCTTGGCGCTGAGGCCCTCAATGACATTGCCGTCTTTGTCCAGGTACATGTTGGCGGTGGCCGCCAGCGGGGCTTTCTCGCGGAAGTCGAGGAAGGTCTTGCGCCCGTCCGCCAGTTGCACGGTCATAAAACCACCGCCGCCCAGGTTACCCGCCGCCGGGTACACCACGGCCAGTGCGTAGCCCACGGCCACCGCCGCATCGACCGCATTGCCGCCGGCCTTGAGCACATCCACGCCGACATGAGTTGCCAAATGCTGAGCCGTCACCACCATGCCATTTTCACCGGCCACCGGGGCCTGGGAAGCGGCGTGTACACCACTGACCGTCAACACCAGGGCGGTGGCTATCAAGGTACGGCTGAAGGGTTGGTATTTCATCCATGGCTACTCTAGTTATTGAGACGCACCAAAATAGCCCGTTGCGAATTTAATCCCCAGCGCAATGGCGTTTTTATTACAGAACTTGTCGGCCATAGAACGGACGCGAAAAAGCCCATGCTATATTTCGCGCCCAGACTGTGTTGCAAGGCCCCTTTGACATGGCGATCAAGAAGACCGGCATCCGCGCCCAACAGGCCGACCAGACCCGCGCGCGCATCCTCCAGGCGGCGGTCAAGGTGTTCACCCGCGACGGTTATTCCGGCGGACGCGTCGACACCATCTCGAAGGAAGCCGACTCCAACGACCGCATGCTTTATTACTATTTCGGCAGCAAGGAACACCTGTTCGTCTGCGTGCTGGAGCACATCTACGAGCAATTCAACAAAGCCGAAAGCAAGCTCAAGCTCAACCTCGACGCACCGGAGCAGGCCCTGCGTGACTTGGTGGCGTTTATCTGGAACTACTACGTCAAGCACCCGGAATTCGTGGCGATCCTGAGCATCGAGAACCTGCATCAGGGCAAACATGCCCAGCAGTCTGGCGAGATGCGCAGGTTGTCGGGGGAAGCCGTGGGCGTGCTTAAGCCGATCATCGAAGCCGGCCAGGCCCAGGGCGTGTTTCGCCAGGATGTGGACCTCAAGCACGTGTACTTGATGATTGCTTCGCTGTGCTACTTCTATAACTCCAACCGGCACACGCTGAGTTCGTTTCTTGGGGAAGACCTGTCGGACAAGGGGCAGCAGCTGGATTGGCTGGGGTTTATCAGTGATTTGGTGGTGCGTGGGGTATCTCCCATCCCCCTGTAGAAACGCAATCCAAATGTGGGAGCGGGCTTGCTCGCGAACGCGGAGTGCCAGTCGCTGCAGATGTTGACTGGACAACCGCATTCGCGAGCAAGCCCGCTCCCACAGTTTTTATCGCGCAGTGTCAGTGAGTACCGGGGTTGGCGCGCAGGTGGGCCACCTTCTGTTCCAGACCCTTCCACTGCGGCGCATTTGGCGCGAATTGCCCGCGCAGGTACGCCGCCAAATCCGCCACCTGGCTATTCGACAAACTGTCCTTGAACCCCGGCATATACCCCAGATCCTTGGTCGCCGGCGTGCTGATACCTTGCAAAATCACCTTGATCAAATTATCCGGCTGATCGCTGTGCACATTGGTATTGGTTGCCAACGACGGGCTTACCCCAAACAATTTCGGCCCCAGGCCGTCGGCATGGCAGGCCTTGCATGATCCCTCGAACACCCGCCGGCCATTGGGATTTGGAACGGTAGCGGCAGCGGCCACCTGGGCCTCGGCCGCCGCTTCGCTGTTAAGTGACGCCAGGTACACCGCCATCGCGCGGATATCCGCCTTAGGCAGTTTCGACAACTCACTCACCACCGACCCCATCGGGCCTGCGGCCACGCCGTGGGCGTCGGAATAGCCGGTGCTCAGGTAGGTAAACAATTGGTCTTCGGTCCACGGCGTCGGCGCCTTCGACAGCCCTGTCAACGCTGGCGCCTCCCAGCCATCGACCCTGCCGCCCGCCAGGAACGCCTTACCGCCCTTCTCCGCCCCCATCAGGTTGCGCGGCGAATGGCACGCGGCGCAGTGGCCCAGGCCGTTGACCAGATAATTACCGCGATTCCATTGCTCACCGCGTTCAGGCTGCGGCGTGATTTCACCACGCCGCAAATTCAGGGCATTCCAGCCCGCCATCAACGGCCGCAGATTGAACGGAAAGCTCATCGCATTCGGCGTCGGCGCCTGGCTCACCGGGGCCTGGGACATCAAATAGGCATACAGGGCCTGCATGTCCGCGTCGTTGATATTGCGAAACGCCGTATAGGGAAACGCCGGATACAGATTGCGCCCGTCACGACCAATGCCGTCCCGCATCGCCCGCTCGAACGCCGGGTAGGACCAGGCGCCGATGCCCGTCTGCACATCCGGCGTGATATTGCTGCTGTACAGCGTGCCGAACGGCGTCTGCATCGCCAGCCCACCGGCGTTGGTCGCGCCACCGGGGGCCGTGTGGCACACCGCGCAGTCGCCCACCGCCGCCAACAACCGCCCGCGTTCCAAGGTGGCCTTGGACCAGGTGCCGGCGCTGGGGGGTGCAATTGGCGCGATTTCACTGTGGAACGGCCAGGCCGTCGCCAGCAACGCACCCAACGTGGCGAACAGTGCACCAAACCACCACTTGCGGCGTTTCTCCGGCGACTTGGCAGGCTCGCCCAAGCTGCCCGCGTTCAATGCCGCCAGCACCCGCTCCGGGGTGATCGGCAGTTCGCGAAAACGGATGCCGGTGGCGTCATAGATCGCATTGGCAATCGCCGCCGCACTGGGTACCGACGCCGACTCACCGGCACCCATGGGTGGCTGGTCCTGGCGCGGCATCATCATCACGTCGATCTTTGGCACTTCGGGGAAGGTCAGGATCGGATAACCGCCCCACTCCTTGCTCGCCACCGTCGACTCTTCAAAGGTCACCCGCTCCTTCAACACACGGCTGGTGGACTGGATCACATTGCCGTGGATCTGGTGCTGCACCCCGGCCGGGTTGATCATCATCCCCGAGTCATGCCCGATCACCACGCGGGTCACCGACACATCGCCGGTCTGTTTGTCGATGGCCACATCCGCCACCCACGCCGCCCAGGCCGCACCGAAACCAGGGAATTTGCTATGGATATAGCGCGCATAGGCGAAGCCACGGCCACGCAACAGGTGATCCTCGTTCGCGGTTTGCATCGGCGCCGTGCGCGGCACCCAGTTGGCGCGTTCGGCGGTGGATTTCACCAGGTCGATGGCGCGCTCGTCCTTGAGGTAACGCAGACGGTATTCCACCGGGTCGACGCCGGCGGCGAAAGCCAGTTCGTCGATGTAGGACTCGTGGGCAAAGGTATTAGGCAAGGCCGACACGCCGCGCATCCACGAGGCGCGCACGATGGGCGCCATGTCGTTGATGGTCACGCGCAGGTTGTCGATGTCATAGGGCGGGATCGAGGTGCGGTCGCCCATCTCGAACATCGCCGCCACCGGCTCGACGCGGCCGGTCAGCAACAGCGCCAGGGTCGGCGCGCCATTGGAGGGGTAGCTGGTTTCAAAGTCGTAGGCGGCGATGCTGCCATCGGCGTTGAGGCCGCCGTCGACATCCATCAGTTGCGCGGTGCCCTTTGGCTCCCACAGGTGTTCCTGCTCGCGGGTCAATTGCACGCGCACCGGCTTGCCCACCGCACGGGACAACAGCAAGGCATCGGCGCAGACGTCATCCGCGCAATTGCGCCCATAACAACCGGCGGCCTCCATGCGGATCACATCGATCAGCGCTTCATCGCACTCCAGCAGCCATGCCAGGTCGGCCCTCAGCAGGTGCGGATTCTGGCTGCCTGACCACACCCGGCTGCCGGCTGGCGAATAATCCGCCACGCCGCAGGAGGGGCCGATCGAACCGTGCATCTGGTACGGCCAGAGATAACTGCGAGGCATGCGCTGGCTCGCGCCTGCCAGGGCTTCGTCGACATTGCCCTGGTCAAACACGGTGCGGCGTACGCGGGGATTGTCGCGGATCGCCTGTTCGACATCGCTCATGTCCGGTAACGCGTGGTGCCAGGGTTTCCAGTGCACCTGCAACTCGCTGGCAGCCTTGACGGCCTGCTCTTCACGCAGCGCCACCACGCCGACAAAATCCCGGATCACCACCACCGCAACAATACCGGGGATATGCGCGATGGACGCTTCATCCACACTCAACAGACTGTTGCCGACAAAGTCGCCGCAATCAAGCCCTGCATACGGCGGGCGAATCACCCGGCCATGCAGCATGCCCGGCACGCGCATGTCATGCACATACGTCAGCTCGCCAGTGGCTTTGCCGGGGATGTCCACCCGAGCGGCGCCCTTGCCCACCAGGCGATAGTCCTCGATGGCCTTCAGGGGTGCATCACCGCTGATGCGCAGTTGATCATGCTGGCCGCTGACCAGTTCGGCATATGTCGTGGAGCGCCCATCTGCCGCGTGAATGACGCCGGCGTCGACCTTCAGACTGGCCGTGCTCACACCCAGGCGCCCCGCCGCCCGCGCCAACAGGAACCGCCGCGCTTCGGCTGCGGCATTACGCAGGGGCACTGCGGATATCTGCAAAGTTGCGCTGGCGATGGTCGCCCCTTGGTTGGGCACACGCTCGGTGTCGCCGAGCACCATCTTCACCTGCTCCATCGCCAGGTCGAGCTCTTCGGCGACGATCTGCGCCAACGACGTGCGAATGCCGGTGCCCAGGTCCACATGGCCATTGAACGCGTACACCAGACCATCATCGTTTACCGCAATAAACAGCCCAAGTTCCTTGGGTTTCACAGTGGGCGTGCCGCCCTTGGCCACCGGCCCCGAAGGCGGCAACACATCATCGACGATCAACAAAACGCCAGCCTTGGCCAGCCACTGGTCACGGTTAAGGGGGGTGTCGGTCATGGTCATCAATCCACGGTCATCAGGCGGGCCGCACGCAACACGGCGCGCAGGATTTCGATATGGGTGCCGCAACGGCAGAGGTTGCCCGACAGCTCGTTGCGCACCTCGGCTTCGCTGGGGTTGGGGTTACGGTCGAGCAAGGCCTTGGTGGTCATGATCATGCCGTTGAGGCAGTAGCCACATTGCGCGGCCTGCTCGTCGATAAAGGCTTGTTGCACCGGGTGCGGCGCCTGGCGCGTGCCCAGGCCTTCCAGAGTGACAATCTCGCGGCCTGCGGCACCCGACAACGGAAACACACAGGAACGGGCCGCCACCCCATCGATGATCACGGTGCACGCACCGCACTCCCCCAGGCCGCAGCCGTATTTGGGGCCATTGAGTTCCAGGTCATTGCGCAGCACCAGCAACAGCGGTGTGTCCGCCATGGCGCTGACGTCGCTTTTTTGCCCATTGACCTCAAGCGTTACCGTGATGTGCTGGCTGATCATTCGCTTCGCCCGTAACAGTTGGTGAAGTAGGCACTACATCAAACAGTCAAAAAAAAGCGTCGTGGACCTGGGGTCTCACGACACACTTGACGGATGAAGTGGCTACTACATGAACTCAAAGCAAAAGCGGTGCCAGAAGGCGGATAGATACCCTGTGGTGAGCGGGCTTGCCCCGCGCTGGGTGGCGCAGCCGCCCCAATAATGCCACTGAGTTCTTCCAGATGAATTGCGGTGTCTGGTTTCAGGGGCGCTTCGCGCCCCAGCGCGGGGCAAGCCCGCTCACCACAATTATTCCTGCGGGTCGTCGATCATCTTGCGCAACAGGAACAGCACCGCAACCCGTTCGGCCGGGTTGAGATTGCTCAGGGTCAATTCGCTGATCTGCGCGGCGCGCGGCGCAGTCTGGGCGACCAGTTCGGCGCCTGCCGGGGACAGGTCGACCACCACTTTGCGCTTGTCCTGCGGGTCCGGTTCCAGGCTGATCAGTTCCTTGGCCTTGAGTCGCTCGACGATGCCGCGAATGGTCGCCTGGTCCACGGCCGTCGCCTTGACCAGCTCGGTCAGCGAACTTGCACCGTGATCGCGCAACGCGCACAGGGTGACGAACTGCACGGCGGTGAGCTGGGAGTCGCCGACATTCTGCTGAAAGATCGCCAAGTGGCGCTGGTAGGCCTTGCGCAACAGGTGGCCGACTTGTTCAGAAAAGACGTAGGAATCTGGCACGGCGGGGCTCGGTGGGTGGTTAAGGTGGGGAGGCATGATACTCCATCCCCACACCGATGATCAGCGTGCGAGGGAGGCTGGCGGCGCAACCACATCACCGGCGATGACCACCGCCTCATCATCCAGGTACACGTCGCAATTACGCAGCGGAATATCCATATGGCACGGCGTCTTGCGCGTCCCGCCCACTTCGGTATTCGGCCCGGTGGAGAACAGGAAATTGCCATAGAACGCCCGTGCGTCCATGCACATGCCGTCGTTCTTGTCGTGCAGGCCCATCGCCGTCCACTGCGCCCGTGGCTGCAGGCCCCAGCCGATATGGGAGATGCCGTACACCTCAGGGTCGTTGAAGTACTTCATGTAGTCACGCAGGTACTCGGCCTCGAATCCCCCGTGGATCTTGGTGATGAAGCCCTTCTCGATCTCCAGGGTGATCTTCTCGCGGGTGTAGGTCTTGAACGGCAGCAGGATGTCGCCGATGTCCAGCACCAGCGCGCCTTCGGCGGTTTCTTCGTTGGGCCAGGAGAACAGGAAACCACTCGGCCAATGATCCCAGCGCCCCGGCTCATCGGCAAAACCGTATTCGGTCACCGACGGGTACTGCCCCAAGGCGGCGCGGAAGTCACTGCCGGCACGGGATTTCACCTGGATCGAACGGGCCTTTTTCAGCAACTGCTCGGCCGCCAGCACGCGCACTTTGTCTTCTTCGGTCGGCAGCATGCGCGCCAGCACTTCCGGCGGCTCCACCGCCAGCAGAATGCGCGTGCCGGTCTTGAGGATCTGCTCCTGCTCCGGCGAGTGCAGCAGCATCATGGTGTCGACGATCAGGTCGGCGGCCTCCAGGGCACGCTGGGCGGCGATATTGCCGGTAAGCGCGGTGTCGCCGCAGTAGGCGGTCATGTCGTTGCCCATCGCCCTGGGATGGTTGAACGACGGCAACTCCACCGCATACACCTTGGCCCCCAGGCGCTGCGCAGCATCCATCGCGGCACGCACGGTGCGCGGGTCGGAGTAATGGCTCTTGAGCACGGCAACGCTCTGGGTCGGGTCGACCTTGGACAGCGTCAACACGTGTTCAAACATCTGGGTCAGTTCGCAATCGCTTACCGGCATTTTCCTGTCTCCTGTGGGCCTGCACCAAGTTCAGGCACTGCGCTTCACTCTAGTGCACTTTTATAGCGTATACGCCATTTCATAACGATAAGACCCGAATTAGCGGCAGACTGCAAGCGGCGCACAAAAACGTTACCTATCGAAACAAACCCAGCATTTATTAATCACAACACGTTACACAGGACAAATACGGCAAAAAAATAAATTTGCAAACACAGGCTTCCCATTTCAAAAAATGAGCGTATACACTTTAAAAACCTTGCGGACAGACACCGCCAAAATCAAAAAGAGAGAGGAACACGCCCCATGGGAAGCACTCAGAAAATCGCCATCGTCGGCGCAGGCCTGGGCGGTGCCGCCGCGGCCACCCTGTTGCAGCAAGCTGGCTTCGACGTGGATGTCTACGAACAGGCGCCGGAGTTTTCCCGATTGGGCGCAGGGATCCACATGGGCCCCAACATCATGAAAATCTTCCGCCGCATGGGCATCGAAAAGCAGCTGGACCTGATGGGTTCGCACCCCGAGCATTGGTTCAGCCGTTGCGGCGAAAGCGGCGACTACCTGTCACGCATCCCGCTCACCGGCTACGGCGCTTCCTACATCACCGTGCACCGTGGCGACCTGCATGCGCTGCAGATGTCCACCCTCAAGCCCGGCACCCTGCACTTCAACAAGCGCCTGGAAACCCTTGAAGAAACCGACACCCAAGTGCGCCTGACCTTCGCTGACGGCCAGGTGACCTACGCCGACATCGTGATCGGCGCCGACGGCATCAACTCCAAGATCCGCGAAGAACTGCTCGGCGTGGAAAAACCGCTGTACAGCGGCTGGGTCGCGCACCGTGCGCTGATCCGGGGTGACCAACTCGCCAAGTACGACCTGAAGTTCGAAGACTGCATCAAGTGGTGGACCGAAGACCGCCACATGATGGTCTACTACACCACCGGCAAGCGCGACGAGTACTACTACGTGACCGGTGTGCCCCATGCCGAATGGGACTTCCAGGGCGCGTTCGTCGACAGCAGCCGCGAAGAGATGTTCGACGCCTTCAAGGGCTACCACCCCACCGTCCAGGCCCTGATCGAATCCACTGAAAGCGTGACCAAATGGCCGCTGCGCAACCGCAACCCGCTGCCGTTGTGGAGCCGTGGCCGCCTGGTACTCCTCGGCGATGCCTGCCACCCGATGAAACCGCACATGGCCCAAGGCGCCGGCATGGCCATCGAAGACGCCGCCATGCTCACCCGCTGCCTGCAGGAAACCGGCATCAGCGACTACCGCACCGCCTTCCAGCTCTACGAAGTCAACCGCAAGGAACGCGCATCCCGCGTGCAGGCCGTGTCCAACGCCAACACCTGGCTGCGCACCCAGGAAGATCCGGCCTGGGTCTACGGCTATGACCTGTACGCCCAGGAACTGAAATCAGGAGTGGCCGCGTGAGCACTTTTCTCTATGGCGGCAACGTGCAGGCCAACGGCATTCGCCAACACTACTTGCGTTACGGCGGCAAAGGCCCGGCGCTGATCCTGATCCCCGGCATCACCAGCCCGGCCATCACCTGGGGCTTTGTCGCCGAGCGCCTCGGCGCGCAGTTCGACACCTATGTGCTGGATGTGCGCGGTCGCGGCCTGTCTTCGACCGGTCCCGAACTGAACTACAGCGCGGACACCTGCGCCGAGGACATCGCTGCCTTTGCCAACGCATTGAACCTGGACAGCTACCACCTGATGGGCCACTCCATGGGTGCACGCTTTGCCGTGCGCAGTGCAGTCAAACACCCTCAAGGCGTGAAGCGCGTGGTGCTGATCGACCCACCGGTCTCCGGCCCGGGCCGACGCGAATACCCGAGCAAGCTGCCGTGGTACGTCGACTCCATCCGCCAGTCCCTGGTCGGCATGGACGCGGAGGCGATGCGCGCCTTCTGCGCCACCTGGACCCAGGAACAACTGCAACTGCGCGCCGAATGGCTGCACACCTGCTACGAGCCCGCCATCGTGCGTGCCTTCAACGACTTCCACGAAGTGGATTTCCATCAGGACCTGCCCCACCTCAAGGCCCCAGCCCTGTTGATGGTGGCCGGGCGCGGCGGCGTGATCCTCGATGAGGACATTGCCGAGATTCAGGCGCTGCAACCGAGCATCCAAGTCGCCCGCGTGCCGAACGCCGGCCATATGATCCCGTGGGATGACCTCGACGGCTTCTTCATCGCCCTCGGCGACTTCCTCACACAATAAGAATGGAGACCACTATGCAGAAGCCTTACCGCATCGGCCAGATCGTGCCGAGTTCCAACACCACCATGGAAACCGAGATCCCGGCGATGCTCACCGCACGCCAGGCGATTCGCCCCGAGCGCTTCACCTTTCACTCCAGCCGCATGCGCATGAAGCAAGTGCGCAAGGAAGAACTGGCGGCCATGGACGGCGAATCCGACCGTTGCGCCGTCGAGCTGTCCGACGCCAAGGTCGATGTGCTGGGTTATGCGTGCCTGGTGGCGATCATGGCCATGGGCTTGGGCTACCACCGCAACTCCGAACAGCGCTTGCGCAAAGCTACTGCCGACAACGACGCCAACGCGCCCGTGATCACCAGCGCCGGCGCGTTGATCGAAGGCCTGAAAGTGATGGGCGCCAAGCGCATCGCCATCGTCGCGCCGTACATGAAACCGCTGACTGAGTTGGTGGTGAACTACATCCGTGAAGAAGGCTTTGAAGTCGTCGATTGGCGCGCCCTGGAGATCCCCGACAACCTTGAAGTAGCCCGCCACGACCCGGCCAACCTGCCAGCCATCGTCGCCGGCATGAACCTGGAAGGCGTCGACGTGATCGTGCTGTCGGCCTGCGTGCAGATGCAGTCGCTGCCGGTAGTGGCCAAGGTCGAGGCACAAACCGGCAAACCGGTGCTGACCGCCGCCATTGCCACCACCTACGCGATGCTTAAGGCATTGGACCTGGAGCCCGTCGTGCCCGGCGCCGGCGCCCTGCTTTCCGGTGCCTACTGAGGGGGTTGAAAGATGAGTGAACAATCCGCCGACGCCAACTACCAAGGCGTATGGGGCAACCGCATCGGCTTTGGCAAAAAGGCCGCCCTGCTGATGATCGACTTCATGCAGGGCTACACCACCGAAGGCGCGCCGCTGTTCGCGCCCGGCGTGGTCACGGCCGTGGCGCAAAGCGTCGAGCTGCTCGCCACCGCACGCCAACACGGGATTGCGGTAGTCCACACCAATATCCGCTACCATCCCGGCCATTTCGTCGATGGCGGGATCTGGGTGAAAAAAGCCCCGGTGATGAAGGACATGGTCGAAGGCAACCCACTCGCGGCGTTCTGCGCCGAGGTGCTGCCACTGGCCGAGGAAGTCGTCATTACCAAACAGTATGCCAGTGCGTTTTTCGGCAGCAGCCTGGCGCCGATGCTGCATGCCCAGGGCATCGACACCGTCGTGCTGGCCGGCTGTTCCACCAGCGGCTGCATCCGCGCCACGGCGGTGGATGCGGTGCAGCACGGGTTTCGCACCATCGTCGTGCGCGAATGCGTCGGCGATCGACACCCGGCGCCCCATGAGGCCAACCTGTTCGATATCGACAGCAAGTATGGCGACGTGGTGAGCAAGCAGGAGGCAATGCGCAAATTCAAGGAGCAATAAGACGTTACTAAGAACTGCGCCATAGAGCGCGGTCTTGAACAAACTGAGGCCCGGCCTTGGAACACATTCAAATGTGGAAACCGATCCCTGTGGGAGCCGGGCTTGCCCGCGATGCAGACGCTGCGGTGTAACAGTGACACCGCGCCGATGCTATCGCAGGCAAGCCAGCTCCCACATAAGCCCGGCGTCCATATGGATCGTGTCCAGCCGCCGCCCTCAGTCTTCTGACACTGCCTTTGGAAGTCGCTTCTACAGCACTCCGAAGTGCTGGAACAAAAGCGGCTGTATAAAAACCATAAGTCACCGCCAGGAGACACCCAATGCCCATTGCGAATGCAGCGCCCGCGACCACGGTCGCAGACCCCGTCAACACGCTTTACCACAAGATCACCTGGAAGCTGATTCCCTTCTTGTGCTTCTGCTACCTGGCCGCCTACCTGGACCGCATCAACATCGGCTTCGCCAAGTTGCAGATGCTCGACCAGTTGCAGTTCAGCGAAACCGCGTTCGGCCTCGGCGCAGGGCTGTTCTTTGTCGGCTATATCATCTTTGAGGTCCCAAGCAACCTGGTTCTGGAGCGGGTCGGCGCGAAGATCTGGATCGCGCGGATCATGATCACTTGGGGCCTGCTCTCTGCCTGCACCATGCTGGTCACCTCCACGACCCAGTTCTATATCCTGCGTTTCCTGCTCGGCGCCGCCGAGGCGGGCTTTCTGCCGGGCGTGCTGTACTACCTGACCACCTGGTTTCCCACCCACCGACGCGGGCGCATCATTGCGTTGTTCATGATCGGCCTGCCGCTCTCCAGCGTGATCGGCGGCCCGCTGTCCGGCTGGATCATGGGCCACTTCGATCATATGGGTGGCCTGCGTGGCTGGCAGTGGCTGTTCCTGATCGAAGCGGTGCCCAGCGTGTTGCTGGGCGTGCTGACCTTCTGGGCCTTGCCCAACACCTACCAGCAAGCCAAATGGCTGTCGGACGAGGAAAAAGCCCTGCTGGAAACCGAATTGCGCAAGGACGACGCCGACGGCGCCGCCAGCAAACACAGCTTCCGTGACGGTTTCTTCAACCTCAAGGTCTGGATGCTTGGCGGTATCGACTTCTCGATCCTGCTCAGCGCCTACGCCATGGGCTTCTGGATGCCGACGTTCATCCGCAACGCCGGAGTCACCGACACCTTCCATATCGGCGTGCTCACTGCACTACCGAGCGTCGCCGCCCTGCTCGGCATGCTGCTGATCGGCGCCAGCTCCGACAAGCACCGCGAACGCCGCTGGCACATCATCGTGCCGTTTTTCATCGGCGCGGCGGCCATGGCCACCAGCACGTTCTTCACCCATAACGTGGCGGCCACGGTAGCGCTGTTTGCGATTGCTTCGGCGGCGATCATCGGCGCGGTGCCGGTGTTCTTCAGCCTGCCGGCGACCTTTCTCAAAGGCACCGCGGCGGCCACCGGCTTTGCTTTGGCCTGTTCGGTGGCGAATATCGCAGGCTTGGTGAGCAACTCGTTGATGGGCGTTGCGATCGACGTCACAGGCAGCAGCGCGGGTGCCTTGTGGTTTTTCGCCGGCTGCCTGATCCTCAGCAGCTTCCTGGTCATCGCCTTGCCGGCGAAACTGGTGAACCGTTAACAACAATAATTTTTCGGATGAATCACCATGCAAGGTTTCCTGAAAAGCTGCGCACTGCTTGTTGCCCTAGGCCTGTGTGCCGGCACCGCCCAGGCCACGGAGAAAGTCATTTTTGATACCGACTTCAACGTGCTCAACGATGACGGCCAGGCCTTCATCATGCTCGCCCAGCTCCACGCGCAAAAACGCATCGAACTGCTGGGCATGACCCTGGTCAGCGGCAACGCCTGGGTCGACCAGGAGCAGGTCGATGCGCTCAAGGCCGTGGAACGCATGGGCGTGGAGAAAGAGGTCGGCGTCTACTCCGGCGCCGCCTACCCGCTGCTGCATGACTACGCCACCTACGAGGCGGAAAAGGCGTTGTTCGGTTCCGGCTGGCCGGGGGCATTCAAGAACCCCCGCCCTACTTCGCCCAAGCAGTTGATCGCGCCACCTGATGGCCTGGCGACGCACACCCGATTGCGCAAGGAAACCGCCGCGCAGTTCATCGTCGACAGCGTGCGCGCCAACCCGCATCAGGTAACGATTCTGGCCGTCGGGCCGCTGACCAACATCGCCCTGGCGATTCGTTCGGCGCCGGACATCGTGCCGCTGATCAAGCGCATTGTGTACATGGGCGGTGCCCTGGAGATTCCGGGCAACACCACGCCAGCGGCGGAATTCAACTGGTGGTTCGACCCGGAGGCCGCGAAGATCGTGTTGCGCTCGCCGATCGAACACGTGATTTTCCCCAATGATGTGTGCGAGAAAGTCACCTTCGACAAAACGGTGTACCAGCGCGTGATTGCCCAGAAAGGCGCGATTGCCGATCTGTACAAGCACGAGTTCGGCCCCTTGTTCGACAAGGACCCGAGCTACCACAGCTTTACCTGGGACAGCTTGCCGGCGCTGTACCTGGTCAACCCGGACATCGTCACCGAGTCCCGGGATCTGTGGGTGGATGTGGATGCCACCTTTGGCGCCGACTACGGCCGCGCACTGGGCTACCAGAAAGGCGCACCTGTAGGCACGCAAAAAGCCAAGGTGGTGTTCGGCGTAGACCAGAAGAAATTCTGGGATGGCTACGTCAACCTGGTGACCTTGCCAACGCCAGTCAAGCACTGACCGGCCAAGCGCTCCCACACAAGGTGGGAGCGCTTTTTCTGCCTCAACCCGCCAGCGCGAACCCGGGATGGGTTGCCGCGGTTGCCGGAGGTGATGTATTGCCTTTGGGTTTGGCCGAATACGGCGAATCCGATTGCCAGGAAGGCTTATGATTTGATTCGGGGGAGTCGGGGGTTGTGATTGGGGGCATATCCGTTATTTGGGTGATGGCGGGTATTGGTTCCGCCCTTACGGCGGGTCACTTTGGAAAAGCCTGTATGGACCGGACACATGGTGGACGGGTGTACGGGGACATGGTGGACACTTTTCGGCGAGCCAACTTCGCCGGAAAGCCATCATGCCCTGGAACACGAGAGACACCATGAGCCTGAAAGAAGAGTTTATTGCCTTAGCACGGCAACCCGGCAGTAATAAACGAGAGCTATGCCGGCGATTCGGCATCAGTCCGCAAACGGCCTATAAGTGGCTCAAACGCTACGACGCGCACGGTCAGCCAGGGCTGCAAGAGAGATCTCGCAAACCGGCCACCAGTCCCAAACTGACCACCGCAGCTTTGGAAGCGCAGGTCATAGCACTCAGGCAAGACCATCCAGCATGGGGTGGACGCACAATCAGCAGCCTCTTGAACAAGCAGATCGCTCCCAGCACCGTCACCAATGTCCTGCACCGGCACGGTCTGATTCAGCCTTCTCAGAAGGAACAAGAGGCAAAGCTGAGATTTGAGCACGATGCGCCTAACGATCTTTGGCAGATGGATTTCAAAGGGCATTTTCCTACGCAAGAAAGCCGATGCCATCCGCTGACCATGCTGGACGACCATTCACGATTCAATTTGGCAATTCAGGCCTGTGACAACGAGCGTGGAGCTACGGTGAAGGAGAAGATGATCGAGGTATTCCAGCGCTTCGGATTACCGGCTCGCATCAACGTTGATAACGGCCCGCCATGGGGCTCGCCACGCAACCCTGGTGAAATCACAGAGCTAAGTATCTGGTTGATTCGCCTAGGAATTCGGATCAGCTTCAGCCGTCCTTACCATCCTCAAACAAATGGAAAAATCGAACGTTTCCACCGCTCACTCAAGGCCGAAGTGCTTGAAGGGCGTCATTTTTCCACTACCAAGGAGGCTCAAAAAGCGTTTGATCAATGGCGTGAGATTTATAACCTGCAACGTCCTCATCAAGCGTTGGATTACAAGGTACCTATGGACCGGTATCGCTCCAGCCCCTGGATTTATCCGCAGCAGTTATCGGAGTTTGAATACGGTCCGGATGATGTGCTGGCTAAGGCTTATCACAGTCGTTTTCGCTTTCAGAAACGCTATTTCAGCATTGCCAAGGGTTTGGCTGGGCTTCACATCGCGATACGGCCTAACCCTGAAAGTGATGGCCTTTTTGATGTCTACTTCTGTCATCACTTCCTACGAACGATCGACGTGAGCAAACCTGACTATGGTCCATAATGTGTCAACCATGTACCCGCACATGTGTCCACCATGTGTCCGGTCCATACA
>NZ_JBBGYS010000075.1:0-16553 GCF_037479595.1 Pseudomonas sp. MYb541
CCCCCCCCCCCCCCCCGTCCCCCCCCCCCCCCCCCCCCCCCCCCCCGACTGTTTCATCCTTCGCGTAGCACGGTCAGCGGGCTGGCGTTGAGTGCGCGGCGGGTGCCGAATACACCGGCACCGCCGATCAATACGGCACCGATTACCGGCAGTAACAACAGCCACGGATGAGGCTGCCAGGCCAGGTCAAACGCATAGCGATACAGTACAAAGGTCACCAGCTCGGTCCCCAGCGCTGCGAGCAGGCCACTCACGGCACCCAGCAAACCGAACTCGATACGCCTGGCCTTGACCAGCAGCTTGCGTTCCGCGCCCAGTGCACGTAACAGCGCCCCTTGGCGGATACGCTCATCGAGGGTGGCTTGGAGGCCGGAGAACAACACCGCCATTCCCGCCGCCAGGACAAACAGCAGTACGTATTCCACCGCCAGGGTCACTTGGGCGAGGATGCTGCGCAACTGCTCCAAGAGTGCCTCGACTTGCAGGATGGTCACCGCCGGGAAAGCACGGGACAGGTCGACGATCTGCTGGTCGTGCCCAGGCGCCAGGTAAAAGCTGGTCAGGTAGGTGGCGGGCAGGTCCTTCAAGGTGCCTGGTTGGAAAATCATGAAGAAGTTGGGCTGGAAGTTATCCCAGTTGATGGTCCGCAGGCTGGTCACCCGCGCTTCACGGTTTTCCCCGCCTACCGTGAACACCAGGTGATCATCGAGTTTGAGCTTGAGGCTTTGCGCCACCTTGGCCTCGACCGATACGCCGGGGATTTCATCGGTGGGTTGCTGTGACCACCACGAACCGGCGGTCAGGGCGTTGCCTGGTGGCAGGTCGGCAGCCCAGGTCAGGCTCAGGTCACGTTGTACCGCGCGATCGCCGCTGGAGTCCTTGCTGACGATTTCCTGCACGGGCTCGCCATTGATACTGATCAAACGACCTGGCACCACCGGATACAAAGGCGCGGACTGTGCCTGCAGTTCCAGCAGGCGGGCGCCGAACGCGTCCTTGTCAGCCGGCAGGATATTCAAGGCGAAATAGTTGGGGGCGTCCTTGGGCAGTTGGTTTTGCCAGGTGTCGAGCAGCTCGCCACGCAGCAGGGCGATCAAGCCCATGGAGAGCAGGATCAAACCGAATGCCAGGGATTGACCAGCTGCCGCCAGTGGATGACGCAACAGTTGGCCCAGGCCCAGTCGCCACGGCAACGAGGCGCGCGCCAGCAAGCGACGCAGGCTTTGTAACAGCAGCAGGAGCAGGCCGCCGAGTACCAGCGCAGCCACCACGCCGCCGCCGAGCAGGGCGAAGGTCAGCACCAGGTCGAGGCTCAGGCGCCACATGATCAGGCCCAAGGCAAACAGCGCCGCGCCATAGACCATCCAGGTACTGGAAGGGATCGGCAGCAGGTCGCGTCGCAAGACCCGCAGCGGTGGCACGCGACCCAGTGCAGCCAGGGGCGGTAGGGCGAAGCCGGCGAGGGCGACCAGCCCGGTGCCGATCCCGGCGATTGCCGGTAGCAGCCCGCCGGGAGGTACGTCTGCCGGCAGCAGGTCATGGAGGAAATAGAACAGGCCAAACTGCGCCAGCCAGCCGAGCAGGGCACCGGTGAGGCTCGCCAGCAGTCCCAGTACGCTCAGTTGCAGGCTGAACAGCAACATGGCTTCACGTCGCGACAATCCCAGGCAACGCAGCAAGGCACTGGCGTCGAAGCGTCGGGTGGCGAAGCGATTGGCCGACAGTGCCACGGCCACACCGGCCAACAGCACTGCCACCAGGCTGGCCATGTTCAGGTAACGCTCGGCCTTGCCCAAGGCACCGCCGATCTGCTGGTTGCCGTCCCGGGAGTCCTGCAAGCGTTGGTTTGCGGCGAGCCCCGGCCTGACCAGGTCACGATAGGTCTGCAGCACGGTGCTGCCCTGCGGCCCGCGCCACAGTTCGCGATAACTCACGCGGCTGCCGGGCTGCACCACACCGGTGGCGTCCAAGTCTGCCAGATTGATCATCACTCTCGGCGTGAGGCTGTAGAAGTTGCCGGCACGGTCCGGCTCGTAGGTCAGCACGCGGGCCAGGCGCAGTGTCTTCATGCCCACATCGATGCTGTCGCCGACCTTGAGGTCCAGTGCCGTCAGCAGTCGCGCTTCCACCCAGGCTTCACCGGGTTTCGGTCCGCCGCCTGGGGTTTCATCACCAAAGGGCGCAGCCGCGCTTTTCAGTTCGCCGCGCAGCGGGTACTGCTCGTTGACCGCCTTGATGCTGGAGAGCTGGATGCCGTTATCGGTGGCAATGACGCTGGAAAATTCCACGACGCGGGCGTGATCCAGGCCCAGTTCAGTGCCTGAGCGGATTTGCTCTGGCCGTGCTGGCGAGCTGCCTTCAAGTACCAGGTCGGCACCGAGGAACTCGGTGGCGCGCAACAGCATCGCACCATTGAGGCGCGCACCGAAATAGCCGATGGCGGTGCTGGCGGCCACGGCCACCAGCAAGGCGAAGAACAACACGCGCAATTCACCGGCGCGGGCGTCGCGCAGCAGTTGGCGCATGGCAAGGCTGAACAGGCGCAATAGCGGCAAACGTGCCATCAAGGCTCCAGGGGCGCGACCATCAGGCCGGCTTCAAGGCGGATCAGGCGTCGGCAACGATGGGCCAGGCGCTCGTCGTGGGTGACCAGCACCAAGGTCGTGCCGCTCTCTTTGTTGAGTTCGAACAGCAGGTCGCTGATCCGCTCGCCGGTGTGGCTGTCGAGGTTGCCGGTGGGTTCATCGGCAAACAGCACGTCCGGCTCCGCGGCAAAGGCGCGGGCAATGGCTACCCGTTGTTGCTCGCCACCGGAGAGTTGGCGTGGCGAGTGAGTCAGGCGTTGGCCCAGGCCGACACGTTCCAGCAGGTGCCGGGCGCGTTCGCGGGCGTCTTTGCGGCCGTCCAGCTCCAGCGGCAGCATGACGTTTTCCAGCGCGTTGAGGCTGTCGAGCAGTTGGAAGGACTGGAACACGAACCCTACGTGCTCGGCGCGGATGCGCGCGCGCTGGTCTTCGTCGAGGGTACTGAGCGCCTGTCCAGCCAGGGTGACTTCGCCGCTGCTGGGCAGGTCGAGGCCGGCCAGCAGGCCGAGGAGGGTGGATTTGCCGGAGCCGGAGCTGCCGACGATAGCCAGGCTATCGCCCTTGTTCAGTTCCAGGCTCAGTTCGTGCAGGATAGTCAGTTCACCTTCCGCGCTGGGAACCACTTTGCTAAGGTTCCGCGCGGTGAGAATGCTTGCGCCCATGGAGAATCCGATGCGAATGTGGTTTTTGAGTGCTGGCCTGGCCTTGATGTGCATGGCCCAGAACGCAGCGGCGGGTACAGTCCTGATCGTTGGCGATAGTATCAGTGCCGGTTTCGGCCTGGATACCAGCAAAGGCTGGGTTGCCCTGTTGCAGCAACGGCTCAAGCAGGAAGGTTTCGACGATAAAGTGGTCAATGCCTCCATCAGTGGCGACACCAGTGCCGGAGGCCTGGCGCGGCTGCCGGCGGCGCTTGCAGAGCATAAGCCGGACGTGGTGGTGATCGAGCTGGGCGGTAACGATGGCCTGCGCGGGCAGCCGCCTGCGCAATTGCAACAAAATCTTGCGTCGATGATTGACCAGTCCAAGGCCGGCGGGGCCAAGGTGTTGTTGTTGGGGATGCAGTTGCCACCCAATTATGGCCCGCGATACACCACTGCATTTGCCGAAGTCTATGGTGTGCTGGCCAAGGAAAAAAACGTCCCGCTGGTGCCGTTTTTTCTGGATGGCGTGGGCGGGCACCCGGAGCTGATGCAGGCCGATCAACTGCACCCGGCGGTCGGTGCTCAGGGCAAGTTGCTGGAAAATGTCTGGCCGACGCTAAAACCGCTGCTATGACGCTTTTCTACCGGCAGGCTTTCGGCTAAGGTGGCGCCCCCCCGATTTGGAGCCCCTGATGTCGCGTCCTGCCTGGTCCCTGTTTAACTACCAACTGATCGAGCCGGACGAGCAGCTGGATCTGTTCGCCTGCCAGGAAGTGCGGGTGCATCTGGTGGCGCGTCAACTGGAACTGGGCGGCTCCATTGATCGCACACTGTGCGGCACATTATTGCCTGCGCAACCGCGTTGGTCGCGGGTCGATCGTTCGATCTTCCAGGACCAGCGCCTGTGCCCTTTGTGCCGCGCTATCCTGGAGTCCCAGAAGCGGGGCACGCCGCCGATCTGGCCGGAACTGCGTTTCGAGTTGTAGGGGGCAGCTAGAAGCGCGCTTCACGTATACAATCGATGTTTACCTACCCGTCGTTCTGCGAAGGATTTACCGGATGTTGTCGCGCCTTTCCGTCGTCACCTGCTGCCTGTCTCTCGCTGCACTCTGTGCGGCCGGTTCTGCGTCAGCCCTGCAGTTGCCCTTGCCACCACCGGGTGAAGACATCGTCGGCCAGGTCCAGGTGATCAAGGCCAAGTACGAAGACACCTTTGCCGACCTGGGCACCACCTATGACCTGGGTTACTCGGAGATGGTCGCGGCCAACCCAGGCGTGGATGCCTGGTTGCCGGGAGCGGGCACCGAGATCGTGTTGCCGACGCGCTTCATCCTGCCGCCTGGCCCGCGCGAAGGCATTGTGATCAACCTGGCGGAATATCGACTCTATTACTTCCCCAAGGGCCAGAACGTGGTCTACACGTTTCCGCTGGGGATCGGTCGTGAAGGCTGGGGTTCGCCGATCGCCCACACCAGCATCATTGCCAAGACCCCCAACCCGACCTGGACGCCGCCTGCGTCGATCAAGGCCGAGCACGCCGCCAACGGCGACCCGTTGCCCAACGTGGTGCCGGCCGGTCCGGACAACCCGCTGGGCCCGTTCAAGTTCACCCTGGGTACGCCGGGTTACCTGATCCACGGTTCCAACATGAAATTTGGTATCGGCACGCGTACAAGCCACGGCTGCTTCCGCATGTTCAACAACAACGTGCTGGAGATGGCGGGCATGGTGCCGGTGGGGACGTCGGTGCGCATCATCAACGACGCCTACAAGTTCGGTCGCAGTGGCGGCAAGGTCTACCTTGAAGCGCATACGCCGTTGAATGATGACGGGACGCCGTCGGTGGTCGACAAACACACCGCCGTCATCAACGCTTTGCTCAAGCGTGAAGACTTGGCCAACCAATTGCGCGTGAACTGGGACCAGGTGCGTGACGTGGTTGCGGCGGAAGACGGCTTGCCGACAGAAATCGGCGTGCCTGGCGCAGCCTCGGTGGCCGCCAGTGCGCCGATCGATCTGCAGCAGTAACGCTGTTTGATCAACAGCCCGCTACGGCGGGCTTTTTCTTGCCCGCGATTCGGGCACAAACCCCAGGCAATAAAAAAGCCGACCCATAAATGGATCGGCTTGATAACAACCCCGAGGGATTATTACTTGCGGCTAGCTTTTTCAAGCATACGCAGAGCGCGCTCGTTAGCTTCGTCAGCAGTCTGTTGTGCTTTTTGAGCAGCAGCCAGAGCTTCATCAGCTTTACGGTAGGCTTCGTCTGCACGGGCCTGGGAGCGAGCTGCTGCGTCTTCAGTTGCAGTCAGACGAGCTTCGGTTTCTTTGGAGACGCTGCTGCAACCGGTAGCCAGAACTGCGGCCAGAGCCAGAGCAGAGAATTTCAGAACGTTGTTCATCGTGTTCCCCTTCAAGGACTTTCTATTAGATGGCTAGTTCGCCCAGGGTGAGCTAATAGCCGGCGTACATACTACCCATTACTTGTAGTAAGTAAACTGACGTAGCGCAAGAAGCAAAAAAAATTCTCGCGCCGAATCTATTTTGGCTAATCTTTTGGAGGTTTGTATAAAAACCGTCCAATTTTTTTCAAACAGGCAAGAATTGGATCCAGGCTGAAAGGGCCGGCCCGCATGTGTTAAGCCTTGTAAACAGATGAAAATTTATATATCCACGCTGACACTTTCGTTCAGCCTGGCTTTGCGTTGCCCAGCATCTTTTACGCATGTAGAGGTGACTTTAAGAGCGCCTGTTCGTCTTAAGGTTCAACTGCCGGCAATGTTCAGGCTTTCGATCCCAGGTTGATCGGAGCCCTTTCTATATCCACCAGCGGCAGGGGATGACGAGTGCGCCTTGAGCAATTTCAGGATTGGTGCCTACTATTCCCTACGTGCTGGTTGTAAGCGCTCAGGGTTTTCTCGTTGTCGAAACCGGCACGGGGTGGCGTAGATGTTCCTTCGCCGGAAAAACATCGGTAAGGTAGGGGTCAGAAACCAAGACCCGCGAGGAGTAGTGATGAGCGAGGCGTTGTCCATCCACCATGACCAGGCTGGTCATCAGTTCGAGACCAATGTGGACGGTCATCGTGCCTATCTGACCTATATGGACCTCGGCAAACAGACCCTGGATATCTATCGGACCTTCGTGCCCAACGCACTGCGGGGCCGTGGGATTGCGGCGGCACTGACCGAGGAAGCCTTGAAGTTCGCCGAAGAGGCTGGCTACACGGTGATCCCGTCCTGCTCCTATGTCGAACGCTACATGGAGCGCCATCAGCGCCATGCCGCGAAGCTGTAAACCGTAAACAACACCATGAAAAACGCCGGGCTTAGCCCGGCGTTTTTGTGTGCGCAGTTTAAAGTCAGGTGCGTTTGCGTTTAGGCAGAACGTCCTTGAGCTTGGCATGCATGCTGCGCAGGGTGTTTTCGGTGGCGGCCCAGTCGATGCAGGCATCGGTGATCGACACGCCATACTGCAAGTCGGCCAGGTCTTTAGGAATCGCCTGGCAGCCCCAGTTCAGATGGCTCTCGACCATCAGGCCGATGATCGACTGGTTGCCTTCCAGGATCTGGTTGGCGACGTTCTCCATCACCAGCGGCTGCAGGGCCGGGTCCTTGTTGGAGTTGGCGTGGCTGCAATCGACCATGATGTTCGGCTTGATCTTGGCCTTGTTCAGTGCCTGTTCGCACAGCGCAACACTGACCGAATCATAGTTGGGCTTGCCGTTGCCGCCGCGCAGCACCACGTGACCGTAGGCGTTGCCCTTGGTGGTGACGATGGACACGCCACCTTCCTGGTTGATACCCAGGAAACGGTGCGGGCTGGAGACCGATTGCAGCGCGTTGATCGCCACGGTCAGGCCACCGTCGGTGCCGTTCTTGAAGCCCACGGCCGAAGACAGGCCGGACGCCATTTCACGGTGAGTCTGGGATTCAGTGGTGCGTGCGCCGATGGCCGACCAACTGATCAGGTCCTGCAGGTACTGCGGGGAGATCGGGTCCAGTGCTTCGGTGGCGGTGGGCAGGCCCATCTCGGCCAGGTCCAGCAGCAACTGACGACCGATGTGCAAGCCGTCCTGGATCTTGAACGAGTCGTCCAGGTACGGGTCGTTGATCAAGCCTTTCCAGCCGACGGTGGTGCGCGGTTTTTCAAAATAGACGCGCATCACCAGGTAGAGGGTGTCGGACACTTCCGCCGCCAGCACTTTGAGGCGCTCGGCGTACTCGTGGGCAGCCTTGAGGTCGTGGATCGAGCAAGGCCCGATGACGACAAACAGGCGGTGGTCGGTGCCGTCGAGAATGTCACGGATGACTTCGCGGCCCTTGGTGACGGTCTGCAGGGCAGCGTCGCTCAGAGGGATCTCGCGCTTGAGCTGATCGGGCGTGATCAGGGTCTCGTTGGATTCGACGTTTAGGTCATTGATCGGTAAATCAGCCATCGTGTTACTCGTCAGGGTCACGGGTGCCGGCCGCCAGCCATCCCCGTGCGGCGGAGCACAGCATGATTTGAATGCAGGGGGGAGGAACCTTAGCGCGTAACACGGGCCCGCGACAATGGGCAAAGCCCGCTTTAATCCAGCGCCGGCGCCACAAAGGCCTCATGGGAGAACTCGCTGGCATGGCGCGATACCCACTCGCGGGCCAAGGCTTCGAGTTGCTGGGGAGTGGGTTCGGCGTCTTCGTGCTGGCGGCAGTAGCGCTCTATCCGGCATGCTTGCTCACCCATTCGTGCACCAAACAGCGCATGTTCATCGGTAAACGAGACACCGACACGGTAGCCGTTCTCCACCTTGCGGCACCATGCCACGTAGCCCGGATAACGCGCGCTGGCGCCGAGGGAGGGAATATGCAGATCAACCGCCGTGCCTTCGCGCCAGGCACGTGGCCAATGGCAAGCGATGCCGCCCAAGCCGGCCGTGTGCAGGCGTTGGCGGGGGATGGCAGGAGAGGGACGTTGGATTAACTCGACAGCGACATCATCAGGGTGAGGTAAAAAACGACCCATGTACACGGACTCCGAGCACCGTCCAATTGACGGCGGTGGCAGCAGTATAGTGAAGGAACTGGAATTGACCGACCTGGATATTGACCAGCAATTGCTGGGATTGCCAGGTATTTCGCTGGTTGTGTTTACCAGCGTGGGTTGTTCCAGTTGCCGTTGGGCACGCCAGCAATTACCAGGCTGGCCGTTGCCGGTTGACCGCGTGTGCTGGGTGGACGCCGGGCACAACGGTGGCGCGGTCGAACGTTACCAGATCTTTCATTTGCCGGCGTTGTTCGTGGTGTGCGAGGGTCAATTCCTCGGGCAATTACAGACGCGTCTTACACCTACTGATCTAAACGACTCCATCCATCAAGCGCTTACCCGCACTCCAGAGGATCTGCCATGACCGCACAAGCACCCCGCATTGGCATCATCGGCACCGGCGCCATCGGTGGTTTTTATGGATTGATGCTGGCGCGTGCCGGTTTCGATGTGCACTTCCTGTTGCGCAGTGAATACGCGGCGGTCAGCGAGCACGGCCTGCAACTGAATAGCACGGTGCATGGCCCTTTGCACCTGCACCCGGTGCAGGCATATGCCCGCGCCGCCGATATGCCGCCGTGCGACTGGTTGCTGGTGGGCACCAAGTCCACCGGCAATGTCGACCTGGCCCCGACCATCGCCCAAGTGGCGGCGCCGGACGCCAAGGTGGTGCTACTGCAAAACGGCCTCGATGTCGAAGACAGCCTGCGTGAGCACCTGCCAGCGTCGTTGCACCTGCTTGGCGGCCTGTGCTACATCGGCGTGCACCGCTCTGCCCCCGGCGTGATCGAGCACCAGGCGTTAGGCCGGGTCAACCTGGGTTATCACAGCGGCACGGCGGCCAATGATGAGGATGCGCAAAAGGCGATTGTCGAAGCCGGGGCAGCGCTGTTTCACGCGGCCGGCATCGAGTCCCAGGCCATGGCCAATGTGCATCAGGCCCGTTGGCACAAACTGGTGTGGAACGTGCCCTACAACGGCCTCTCCGTGTTGCTCGGAACAGGCACCACGGCGATGATGGCTGACGAATCCAGCCGCGAGCTGATCCAGGCGCTGATGGCCGAAGTGGTTCAGGGCGCTCACGCCTGCGGCCATGAAATCCCCAAGAGTTACGCCGAGCAGATGTTCACCATGACCGAAACCATGGACGACTACCTGCCGAGCATGTATCACGACCACGTGCACAAGCGCCCGCTTGAACTGGAGGCGATCTACGCAAGGCCACTCGCTGCCGCCAAGGCTGCAGGTTGCGAACTGCCGCGGATGCAGGCGCTTTACCAGGCCTTGAGTTTCATTGATCGGCATAACCGCTGAGTCGGGGGGGACACATTATGGCAAAGGGTTTGGGCGACAAACTGGTGCTGGCGATTTCATCGAGGGCACTCTTCGACTTGAGTGACAGCCACAAGGTCTACCTGGCCGAAGGGGTCGAGACCTATCGCCAGTACCAGATCGAACACGAGGAGGAAATCCTCGAGCCCGGTGACGCCTTCCCGCTGGTCAAGAAGCTGCTCAGCCTCAATGCCAGCCTCGGCCGTGCCCGGGTCGAAGTAGTGCTGGTGTCGCGCAATAGCGCGGACACCGGCCTGCGCGTGTTCAATTCAATCCAGCATTACGGCCTGGACATTTCCCGCGCCGCTTTCGTAGGCGGGCGTAGTCCTTATCCTTATCTGGCCGCGTTTGGCTGTCATCTGTTTCTCTCGACCCATGCTGAAGATGTGCGCAGTGCCCTCGATGCCGGGTTTGCGGCGGCGACGATTCTGTCCGGCGGCCCGAACCGCGCCTCCAGCGAAGAACTGCGCATTGCCTTCGACGGCGACGCGGTGTTGTTTTCCGATGAGTCCGAACGGGTCTATCAGGCTGGCGGACTGGAAGCATTCCAGGCCAGTGAACGGGAGTCGGCGCGCCAGCCTTTGCATGGCGGCCCTTTCAAGGGGTTCCTGGCAGCGCTCAACCTGTTGCAGCGCGAGTTTCCGGACGAAGCCTGTCCGATCCGCACCGCGCTGGTCACCGCCCGTTCCGCGCCGTCCCATGAGCGGGTGATTCGAACCTTGCGCGAGTGGGATATCCGCCTGGACGAATCGTTGTTCCTCGGTGGCCTGGAAAAATCCGCATTTTTGGAAGCCTTCGCCGCCGATGTGTTTTTTGATGACCAGGCCGGGCATTGCGAGAAGGCCATGGAGTTCGTCGCCACCGGGCATGTTCCCCATGGCATCAGTAATGAGCTGAAGTGCTAAGTCAGTCGAAGTCAGCAAGGCACTGCTAAGCTGATTTCATCTCCGCCATCCTGGCAGTTCCAGGGGGTTCTATGATCCGTTCGATGCTGTACGCCACAGACCTCGGTCTGTACGCGCCTTATGTGATGCAACATGCGCTGGCGCTGGCCCGAACGTTCAAGGCGGACCTGTATGTGATCCATGTGGTCGAGCCCATTGGGCTGTTCGCCGAATCGGTGCTACAGAGCTACCTTGATGAGAAGGCCCTGAATGAGTGGCAGAGCCAGGGGCTGACCACGGTGATGGCGACGATCGAGCAACGGGTGCTAGACAGTTTTCGCGAGGAGTTGGGGGAAGGCGAGCAAGACCTGAAGTTGATTCGCTCGGTACGGGTGATCCAGGGGGATCCGTGCGAGGTGATTCTCGACCAACTGCGCAAACTTTCCGTGGACCTGTTGATCGTCGGCAGTCATAGCCATGCAACCGCAGCGGCTACCCCGTTGGGGCGCACCGCTGCACGGGTGCTGCAGTTGTCTACGGTGCCGGTTTACCTGGTGCCCTCATTGCAACGTCGCCGCAGTGATGACGTGTGATGGGTGAAAACGATAAAAAGTTCTAGATTTATCCATCGAACCTTTAATATAGTTATATACCGTCGCTGATACCCGTGGCGTCTATCTGCTTTGAGGGACACATATGAAGCTTCAACAACTGCGCTACATCTGGGAAGTGGCGCACCACGACCTCAACGTTTCCGCTACCGCTCAAAGCCTGTACACCTCGCAACCCGGTATCAGCAAGCAGATCCGCCTGCTCGAAGACGAGCTGGGCGTCGAAGTGTTCGCGCGCAGCGGCAAGCACCTGACCCGCGTCACCCCGGCCGGTGAGCGCATTATCACCACCGCTGGCGAGATCCTGCGCAAAGTCGAAAGCATCAAGCAGATCGCCCAGGAATTCTCCAACGAGAAGAAAGGCACCCTGTCCATCGCTACCACCCACACCCAGGCGCGTTATGCATTGCCGCCGGTGATCCGCGATTTCATCAAGCAGTACCCGGATGTGGCGCTGCACATGCACCAGGGCTCGCCGATGCAGATCGCCGAGATGGCCGCCGATGGCACTGTCGATTTCGCCATCGCTACCGAGGCCTTGGAGCTGTTCGGTGATCTGGTGATGATGCCGTGCTATCGCTGGAACCGTTGCGTGGTCGTGCCTCAAGGTCATCCGTTGGCCAAGCTGCCGAAGTTGACACTGGAAGCCTTGGCTGAATACCCGATCGTGACTTATGTGTTCGGTTTCACTGGCCGCTCCAAGCTCGACGAAGCCTTCAGCCATCGCGGCCTTACGCCTAAAGTGGTGTTCACTGCGGCCGACGCCGACGTGATCAAGACTTACGTGCGCCTGGGGCTGGGCGTGGGTATCGTCGCCAAAATGGCGGTTGACACGGCGCTCGACAAAGATCTGGTGGTGCTGGATGCCAGCGAACTGTTCGAGTCCAGCGTGACCAAGATCGGTTTCCGTCGTGGCACCTTCCTGCGTGGCTTCATGTGCGATTTCATCGAGAAATTTGCGCCGCACCTGACCCGTGAAGTCATGGCCAAGGCGATCCAGTGCCACAACAAGCAGGAACTGGAAGCGTTGTTTGATGGCGTTGAGCTGCCCGTCCATTAAGTGAATGAATGCGCTCCTACAGGTTATTTGGCGTCGGTAACCGTGAAGTGTTGCCGAGCGCCCGCCACCAGAATCTCCACCTCATCGCCTTCGAACTTGCCCAGCAGGCTTTTGCCCAGCGGCGAGCGCGGGGTGATGACGGTGACCGGTTGCCCGACCACATCCACTTTCAAACCTGCCGCATCTGGCGCCAAGAACAGCCATTGCTGGCGACCGTTCTCGTCTTCCAGGCCCAGTAGCGCGCCAATTTCTATACCGCGTTGATCATCAAAGGCCCGCAGTTGCATGTTCTGGCACAACACCAACGCCTGCTTGATCTCCTCCACGCGTTTGGCTTGCCCCGCCGCCAGGTAGGAAGCCTCCAACCCCAGGGTGTCGTATTTGTTCTCCGCGATGTTTTCTTCGTGGGTCGCGGTTTCGTAAGCGGTCTGCGCTGCGCGTTGGGCAATATCGAGATCGAGGGTGAGCTTCTCTAATACCAGCTGGTGTACGGCATGTTTATTCATTGGTCATCAATCGCAGAATTGCAGGACATTGGCCCGGGTCTTTTCGTTGGGGGCGTTCTGGTCCTGTTGCAGCCAGAACTGGCATTTGGGGTTGGACAGGTTGCGCGCATTGTTGCGGGCCTGGTCCAGGGTTTGCTGCTGTTCCTGCTTCTGCAGGTTCTGCTGGTATTGCTCGAACATGCGGTTTGGCGGTTCAGGTGCCACCACCGCTGGCTTGCCCAATTGCTGCACGGCCTGGGCCACCGGCGCCAGGCTTTGCGGGAACAGGTAGCGCGAGGCCAGCCAAGCCGTCAGCGCGAGGGCGATAAACCCCAGCCACACGCCAAACGCGATAGCAGCGCTTAGCTTGAACAGCGATAACGGACGATCGGACATGATGGCCTCCTGGCGGGCATAAACGGCGTGGCGGCGATTGTCGCACAGCCACCGTGCAGAATAATCGCGATCAAGCCTTCTGCATCCGCACATTTATGCGGACAATCGAGCCTTTGAGCATTGGAGCCCGGAATGAAAGCCCGCTGGGATATTTTTTGTAGCGTCGTCGACAACTACGGCGATATCGGCGTGACCTGGCGCCTGGCTCGGCAATTGGTGGCGGAGCACGCCTGCGATGTGTGCCTGTGGGTCGATGACCTGCGGGCATTCGAGCGCATGTGCCCGCAAATCGATGTGCAGCAAGACCTGCAATGGCAGGAAGGCGTCGAAGTGCGCCACTGGCCGGCCGAGTGGGTGAAGGCGCCGGCAGCCGACGTAGTGATTGCCGCGTTCGCCTGTCAGTTGCCGCCCGACTATATGGAAGCCATGGCCGAGCGCGAACGTGTGCCGTTGTGGATGAACCTGGATTACCTGAGTGCCGAAGACTGGGTGGTGGGCTGCCATCGGCTGCCGTCGGTGAAATTCAAGGGCGTGCAGAAGTACTTCTTCTTTCCTGGGTTCCGACCCGGCACCGGCGGTCTGTTGCGTGAGTCGGGATTACTGGAGCGGCGTAGGGCGTTTCAGCAGGATGCCGGCGCGCAGCGAGACTTCCTGCAAGCCTTGGGCATAGTTCCCGCACTGGATGCGCGGCTGATCTCACTTTTCGCCTACGAAAACGCGGGGCTGGCCAGTTGGCTGGACGTGTTATCGACGGACGGGTGTGCCACTCATCTGTTGGTCCCCGAGGGACGTATCCTGGGCGACGTGCAGCGCTGGCTCGGTGTGGACCGGCTGGTCGCAGGGGATATCCAGCAACGCGGATCGCTGACGGTGCAGGTCATCGCTTTCGTGCGCCAGGAACAATACGACCGCTTGCTGTGGTGCTGCGACTTCAATGCCGTGCGCGGCGAAGACTCGTTCGTGCGTGCCCAATGGGCCGGGCGTCCGCTGCTCTGGCACATTTACCGACAGGACGAAGACATCCATCTCGACAAACTCGATGCCTTCCTGGAGCTGTACACCGCCGACTTGTCTCCAGCGGCAAGCGCTGCTTTGATCGGTCTCTGGCAGGCCTGGAACACGGAGGGCGACATGGCCCAACCGTGGAAAATGCTGCTGGAACACTGGCCGGAAGTGAATCTGCACGCCGAAGCATGGTGTCTGGAACAGGGTTTGCAGGCCGATCTTGCGACGGCGCTGGTGCAGTTTTATGAAAGTTGGATATGATACGCCACCTTGAATTTTGTAAATCCCATCCAAATTTCGGATATATGCAATGAAAACTGGTAAAGAACTGAAACCCGGTACAGTGATCCGTCTCGAAAACGACCCTTGGCTGGTTCAGAAAGCTGAGTTCACCAAGTCTGGTCGTAACAGCGCAATCATGAAGACCAAGCTGAAGAACCTGCTGACCGGTTACAAGACCGAGATCGTGTACAGCGCCGATGACAAGCTGGACGACGTGATCCTCGACCGCAAAGAAGCGACCCTGTCCTTCATCAGCGGCGACACCTACACGTTCATGGACACCACCGACTACACCATGTACGAGCTGAACGCTGAAGACATCGAAGCCGTTCTGCCGTTCATCGAAGAAGGCATGGCAGACGTCTGCGAAGCTATTTTCTTCGAAGAGCGCCTGGTTTCCGTAGAGCTGCCGACCACCATCGTGCGTAAAGTGGCCTACACCGAAGGTTCTGCTCGCGGCGACACTTCGGGCAAAGTCATGAAGCCTGCCAAGCTGGCTAACGGCACCGAGCTGCAAGTCGCTGACTTCATCGAAATCGACGACCTGATCGAGATCGACACCCGCGAAGGCGGTTCGTACAAAGGCCGCGCCAAGAAGTAATTCTGGCCCCGCCGATACGAAAAAAAGCCCGACCTTGAGTCGGGCTTTTTCGTGGGCGTTACTTTTTACTTCAGGTGCTGCTTCAGCTCATCCGAGGCCTGGAGCAGTGCGGAACGAACTGCCGGGACTTGGCTGACCACGTTGAGCAAACCGTAGTCGTGAATCATGCCGTTGTAGCGCACGGCGGTCACCGGCACACCGGCAGCGTCCAGCTTGCGGGCGTAGGCTTCGCCCTCGTCACGCAGCACGTCGGCGCCGGCGGTCTGGATCAGGGCGGGCGGCAGGCCCTTCAACTGATCAATGCTGGCCCGCAGCGGAGAGGCGTAGATCTCGGCGCGTTGCTTGGCGTCGGTGCTGTAGTTGTCCCAGAACCACTTCATCATGTTGCGGGTGAGGAAGTGACCTTCGGCATATTGGTTGTAGGAACCGGTGTCGAAGTTGGCGTCGGTCACTGGCCATAACAACACTTGGAACTTGATGGCCGGGGTGCCCTTGTCCTTGGCCATCAGGCTGACCACCGCTGCCATATTGCCGCCGACACTGTTGCCCGCGACCGCCAGGCGCTTGCCATCGACGTTGATCTCTTGGCCATGCTCGGCCACCCATTTTGTGGCGCCGTAGGCCTGGTTGATCGCCACCGGATAATGCGCTTCCGGCGAAGGCGTGTAATTGACGAACACCGCCACCGCCCCCGAACCCACGACCAAGTCCCGCACCAGGCGTTCATGGGTTGGATAATCCCCCAGCACCCAGCCGCCACCGTGGAAGAACATGAACACAGGTAAGGTGCCCTTGACCCCGGCCGGACGCACGATGGTCAGGTCCAACGGCTTGCCATCGACCTGGATGGTCTTCTGGCTCACATCTGCGGCTGGCAAGGTCAGCTTCACACCCGCCTGGGCGCCGGTCAGAACAGCACGGGCGTCCTTGGGCGTCAGTTGTTCCATCGGTTTGCCGGTGCCGGCGTTCAACACATCCAGAAAAGCTTGGGTGTTGCGTTCAACTTCACCTGGCGCCGCAAAGGCGTGGGTGACGGACAGGGCGAGCAGGGTGCCGGTGAGTGCTTTACCAATTGTGTTCATTGCGTTCTCCAGGGGCGGCCGAGGTCATTTAGACAGTCACGTGCAGGCGTACATCGACGTTGCCACGGGTGGCGTTGGAGTACGGGCAGACTTGGTGAGCGGCGTCGACCAGGCTTTGCGCATCGTCTTGAGCCAGGCCGGGCAGGCTGATGTGCAGGTCAATATCCAGGCCGAAACCACCGGGGATCTGGCCGATGCCGACGTGGGCAGTGATCGAGGCGTCATCCGGGATTTTGCGTTTGGTCTGGCTGGCGACGAATTTCAGAGCGCCGATGAAGCAAGCCGAGTAGCCGGCAGCGAACAGTTGTTCAGGGTTGGTGGCCTGGCCACCGGCACCGCCCAGTTCTTTGGGGGTGGAGAGCTTGACGTCGAGGATGTTGTCGCTGGAAACAGCACGACCATCACGGCCGCCGGTGGCGGTAGCTACTGCGGTATAGAGCGTTTGCATGGTGTTTTCCTCAGATTTTTAGCGCTAAATGTTTGCGCGCTAACTAGTTGGTGAGGCGAATGTATAGCGCTAATGTTTTGCGCGCAAGATAATTTTTAAAATTTTTTTAGCTT
>NZ_JBBGYS010000076.1:0-12995 GCF_037479595.1 Pseudomonas sp. MYb541
ACAGGGTTTCGCTCAACCCGTCGTCCTGCGCAGATCTTCGAACAGCAACCGGCTGACCGGCGACAGCTGCGCCTCATCACGCACCACCAGGATCAGGCTGCGATCCGACCAGTCGTCCGTCAGCGGCACGGCATGCAAACCCAATGCACGACCAAACAGTTCATATGCTTTCTGCGGCAGGATTCCGATGCCCATGTTCGCCTGGACCATCCGGCACATGGCGTCGAACCCCGGCACATGAATGCGCAGGCGCAGCATCTTGCCCGCCTCGCGCGCGGCCGCATGGGTGCGCATATTGATGGAGCTGGCGGCGTGCAGGCCGACGTAATCGCTGTCGAGGGTTTCACTGAACGCCAGGGTTTCACGCTCTGCCAACGGGTGATCCGCCGGCATCAGCACCACCAGTTTATCGCGTCGATACGTCACGCTGGGCAGGCCTTTGATATCGGTGTCACTGGAACAAATCCCAAGGTCCGCCACGCCATCCAACACACCTTGCACCACACCCTTGCTGGGACGTTCTTCCAGGTCGGTTTTCACTTCGGGGTGCAGTTCGGAAAAGCCCCGCAGGTCTTCCGGTAGAAACTGAATAATTGCCGATAGATTGGCCAGCATCCGCACATAGCCGCGCACACCATGGCTGTGCTCGCCCAGTTCCAGGCCCATCTTCTCGACGTTGAACAGCATCTGCCGCGCATGGTGCAGCAGGGTTTCACCGGCTGCCGTCAGGTCCATGCCCTTGGCGCTGCGCACGAACAGGCTAACGCCCAGCATCTGCTCCAGCTCCATCAAACGCTTGCTGGCAGCCGACACCGCAATGGCCTCACGGTTGGCAGCACGGGTAAGCGTGCCTTCCTCGAACACCGCCACAAACAACTGCAGCGTGATCAGGTCCAAGCGACGCACCAGACTCTTGTGCAGCATCAGCGACGCTCGCTGGCCAGCCGATTGATCTCGGCCTGCTCCACTACCGGCTGCGGCGCACCCTGGCTGGCAGCCTGTAACATCGCCCGGCCTACTGTCTCGGTACTCACCACCCAGCCCGGTTTCAGCCGCCGCACAAACGACAACAACGGCCCGAGTACCGAATAAAACGACTGGTACAACGGCGTCTTCGACCGCACGCCATGCAACGGCTGGATCACCCCCGGCCGAAACAGATACACCGCCTTGAACGGCAGGCGCAGCAAGGCGTTCTCGGTCTTGCCCTTAACCCGCGCCCACATCGACTTACCCGCCTCGGAACTGTCCGTCCCGGCGCCTGAGACGTAGATAAAGGTCATCTGCGGATTAAGCCGCGCCAGGGTGCTGGCGGCGACCAGCGTCAGGTCATAGGTGAGATGGGTGTACTGGGTTTCATTCATCCCCGCCGATGAAACACCGAGGCAAAAGAAACACGCGTCAAAGCCTTGCAACAGGTTTTCCAGAGGCTGGAAATCCAGCATATCGCCATGCAACACCTGGTGCAGCTTGCCGTGCTCCTGGGTCAAGGGCGTGCGGCCAACGGCGACGACTTCCTGAACGTCAGCGGCCAACAGACACTCACGCAGGACACCCTGGCCGACCATGCCGGTGGCGCCGAATAACAGAACTCTCATGGGTTGGTTCCTTGGTTACAAACGATTAGCCGCACGTTAGAGACAAACACACTAGCAGCTTGTAGCTTACCGCTGAAAAAGGAAAAGCTTGCCTTTGAACAATACCACCACCCTCGCCCTGGCCTGCAGCGCCGCCTTCCTCGCCCAAGTCGGCATCAGCAGCTACCTGCCTGCCGTCCCCGCCATCGCCCGCGCCCTCCCAGCCGCCGAAGACCACGTCGCGCTGGCCTTGGCGATCTACCTCGTCGGTATGGCTTTGCCGATGCTGCTATGGGGCAGCCTGGGCGAACGTTTTGGGCGTAAGCCTGTGCTGTTGACGGCGCTCGCAGTGTACGCCGTGGCGAGTGCCGCGATCCCCTCGGCCCCCAGCGTTGAAGTCTTCCTGTCATTGCGGCTGATTCAAGGTTTGGGGGCAGGCGGTGTTTCGGTGATGGCGCGGGTGTTGGTGCGTGACAGCTTCAGCGGTGCATTGCTGGCAAAAGGGTTGTCGTGGCTGGGCATGACTTTCGTGATCGCTTTGGGCATCGGTCAATTCACAGGTTCGCTGTTGCAGGTGATCTTTGGCTGGGAGGCGATCTTCTACGGGTTGGCGATTGGCGCGCTCGGGTTGATGCTGGTGTTGCAACGGGTGACGTTCCCGGCGCTGGTGAAGGCCGACGCGTCTCTATCCGCCTGGCGCATCTACGCCACCATCGTGCGACATCCACCGTTTCTGCACGCAGCCTTGGCCGGTGGCCTGGGTTATGGGGTGATCATCGCCTTCAACACCTGTGCACCGTTGATTCTGCAAGGCCGTTTCGAGTGGAGCGCGGCGCAATATGGCTGGCTGGGTTGGCCAATCAGCGCGGCGTATCTGGCGGGGGCATTGATGGTCAACCGCTTCGTGGCTCGCACGGGTCGGGTAAAGATGATGGGCTGGGGCGTGGCACTGGTTCTGACGGGAACGGCCGTGATGCTGCTGGGCAGTGTGCTTGCTGGCGGAATCGCTGTCTTGCTGTGGCTGCCTTACTGCGTGGCGGTGCTGGGGCAATCGATGAGTTACCCGATCAGTTTGTCCCTGGCCAACGACGCCTCACCGGTGAGCGGCTCCTACGCCATGGCGTTGAGCGGTTTTATGCACCAGTTGATGGCCGCATTGATCGGTGGCGTGGCAAGCCTGCTGGTGAGTCAGCAGGCGTGGCCGTTGGCGTTGTTATGTGTGGTGTTGGCGGGCGCCGCATCTGTGTGCGTCGCCCGTTGTCGAGCGGATTAAAACGCGTTGCGAAAGATCTCCTCGATCTGCCGCTGATCCGCCCGCCGTGGATTGGTCAGCCCACACGCATCCTTCAGCGCGTTAGTCGCCAGCAAGGGAATGTCCTGCAACTTGGCGCCCAGCTCGCGCAATCCTGCCGGGATCTCGACATCATGGGCCAGGCTGCGAATGGCGGCGATGGCGGCCTGGGCGCCCTCTTCATCGGTGATGCCCTTGACGTCGGCACCCAACGCACGGCCCACATCGCTCAGGCGTTTGGCGCAGACGTTGGCGTTGAAGCTTTGCACATGGGGCAGCAACACCGCGTTGCATACGCCGTGGGGCAGATCGTATAAACCTCCCAGTTGGTGCGCCATGGCGTGCACAAAACCCAGGGACGCATTGTTGAAGGCCATGCCGGCGAGGAATTGCGCATAGGCCATGTTTTCCCGGGCGGCCTTGTCGCTGCCGTCGCGCACCGCCAGGCGCAGATTGGCGCTGATCAGTTCGATGGCTTTGATGGCACAGGCGTCGGTGATCGGGTTGGCGGCGGTGGACACGTAGGCTTCGATCGCGTGGGTCAACGCGTCCATGCCGGTGGCGGCGGTCAGCCCCTTGGGCATGCCGACCATCAGCGCCGGGTCGTTGACCGACAGCAGCGGCGTGACGTTGCGGTCGACGATGGCCATTTTCACATGGCGGGTTTCGTCGGTGATGATGCAGAAACGTGTCATCTCGCTGGCGGTGCCGGCGGTGGTGTTGATGGCCACCAGGGGCAGTTGCGGTTTGCCGGACTGGTCAACGCCTTCGTAGTCGCCGATATGCCCACCGTTGGTGGCACACAGGGCGATGCCTTTGGCGCAGTCATGGGGTGAACCGCCGCCTAGGGACACCACGAAATCACAAGCGCTTTCCTGCAACAGCGCCAGGCCTTTCTCGACGTTTTCCACATTCGGGTTGGGCTTGGCGCCGTCATAGATCACCGAGTCGATGTCCTGCATCGCCAGTTTCTCGGCGATCATGCTCGCCACGCCGGCCTTGGCCAGGCCGGCGTCGGTGACGATCAGCGCCTTGCGAAAACCATAGTTGCGAATGGCGGCCATGGCTTCGTCGAGGCAGTCGGTGCCCATGATGTTCACGGCGGGGATAAAGAAGGTGCTGCTCATGGTCAATCCTCAGAGGCTTTATGCCTACAGCATCAACCTGCGCTACCCAGCGCATCTTGATCAGGATCAACGCCGACCCGTGATAAAGTCTCCGTCCAGCCGATTTCGAGTAGACCCGCCGCAATGAAGGATTTCCAGGATATTGACGCCCACCTTGAAGACTGGAGCGCCCTGCGCAGCAGCACGGACTTCAGCGGGATTCTGATCGGCAATGGCGCGAGCCGTGCCATTTGGGAAGACTTTGCCTACGACTCGCTGTTCGAAAACGCTCGCACCGTTGAGGAAAAGCCCCTGAGCCAGTCCGAGCTCAGCGTATTCGACGCCCTGCAAACCCGCAGTTTCGAGCAAGCCCTGGGCGCGTTGAAGACCACCAGCCGGGTCAACAAGGCCCTGGCCGTCAGCTCGGCGGCGCCGCGCAATCGCTATTACGCGATCAAGGAAGCCTTGATCAATACCATCCACGCGGTGCATATCCCATGGCGCCTGGTGCAACCGTCGACGCTGGCGACGATCAACGCTGAGCTGAAGCATTACTCGACGGTTTTCACCAGCAACTACGACCTGCTCAACTATTGGGCCATCCTGCACACGCCGGGCATCGACGACCTGTTCCACAGCGCCGACGCCAGCTTCGACCTGCGTGACACCCGCACCGATGCTACGCGCATCCTCTACCTGCACGGCGGCCTGCACCTGGTGCGCAACCTGGATGGTACCGCGCGCAAACTGCCGACCACCGACAGCACCTTGCTCAGCAGCTTTGCGATCAACAACACGATCAAGACCCTGGACGATGTGCCGCTGTTTGTCAGCGAGGGCAAGGTTGAGGAGAAGCTCAAGACGATCCGCAGTTCGGATTACCTGTCGTTCTGCTATGAGCAGTTGCTCAACCACGAAGGTGCACTGTGCATCTTTGGCCATGACCTGGGACCGCAGGACAAACACCTGGTGGATGCGATTCGCCAGGCCAGGCTGTCCACGCTGGCGATCTCGGTGTCGGGGCGCAGTGATGGGTTTATCCGTCAACAGAAGCGGCGGTATTCGGAGTTGTTTGAGGGGGCTGGGGTGGCGCTGAAGTTCTTCGCGGCGCGTACGCACCCATTGGGTCATCCTGCCCTGTCAGTCCCTGTCGAACGCTGATTTTATGGGCGACGTCGATCCAATGTGGGAGCTGGCTTGCCTGCGATACAGGCACCTCGGTCTGTCAGCTGAACCGAGGTGATGCTATCGCAGGCAAGCCAGCTCCCACATTGAGTGTGTTCGCAACACACGCGCGACATCATTCTTCCGAACTGTGCACCACAACCAGCAATTGTGCCTGCACCGGCCCCACCGAGCGCAACCGATGGGGCTTCTGCGCATTGAAGTGCAGCGCATCGCCCCTCTCCAGAATCACCCGCTCATTCATGAAATCCACTTCCACCTGGCCTTCGTGCACAAACAGAAACTCTTCCCCCACATGCTCCTTGAAGGTCTTGTCGGTGAACTCCGCGGGCGGGTAGATGATGAACGGCAGCAGGCTGCGTTCGCTGACCTGATGGGCCAGCACCGCATAACCCGGTGACGTGTCCGGCCGCTCATGGCTGCGCACCAGGCTGTAGCTGTCGAGGCTGACGCTGTCTTCGCTGAACAGCTCTTCGACCTTCACGTTCAGCGCCTTGGCGAGCTTCAACGCGGCGGCAATCGACGGCGTGTTCAGCCCGCGCTCGACCTTGGACAGGTAACTCTTGGTCATCCCAGACTTTTCGGCCAGGACATCCAACGTTACACCAAGTTTTTTTCTCAATAATTTCAAACGGATAGACATGCGCTGCGATTAATCCATGCAGTAAGCGATGAGCTGTGCTTGCCAATGACACAAAGTGTCATATAGCATCGTTAGTGTCATTTGCAGCCACCGAGGGCACCCGATATGGCCAAGACATTAGCACTCCCAAAAGACCAACTGGTCAAGCAAGCACTGGTCCAGATGCAAAACACCCTGGCGGATAATACGTGGACCGTCCGGCAAAAGCTGGCGCTCACATGTCGCATCCTGTTCGAGAACGGCCACGACTCCGGCCTGGCCGGGCAGATCACCGCGCGCGGGCCGGAACAGGGCACCTATTACACTCAGCAATTGGGCCTGGGTTTTGATGAGATCACCGCCAGCAACCTGTTGCTGGTGAACGAAGATCTTGAAGTACTGGAAGGCCACGGCATTCCCAACCCGGCCAACCGTTTTCACAGTTGGGTATACCGTGGGCGGCCGGATGTGAACTGCATCATTCACACCCACCCCACCCACATCGCCGCGCTCTCGATGCTGGAAGTGCCGCTGCAGGTGTCCCATATGGACCTCTGCCCGCTGTACGAAGACTGCGCCTTCCTGGAGGCCTGGCCGGGTGTGCCGGTGGGCAATGAAGAAGGGGAAATCATCACCACGGCACTGGGTGACAAACGCGCGATCCTGCTTTCGCACCACGGTCAGTTGTCCACCGGGGCGAGCATCGAGGAAGCCTGTGTGATCGCGCAGTTGATCGAGCGCGCGGCCAAATTGCAGTTGCTGGCGATGGCGGCCGGCACCATCAAGCCGATCCTGCCGGAGCTGGGGCGCGAGGCTCATGACTGGATCTCCCGGCCCAAGCGTCACGGTGCCGCGTTCAACTACTACGCCCGGCAGAACCTGCGTCAACACGCCGATTGCCTGAACTGACTAGCCCTTTTCTGACCGGAGACTTCCCATGTCCAGCCCAACCATTCACGGCATCATCGGCTACACCATCACCCCGTTCAGCGCCGACGGCCAACGCGTTGACCTCGACGCCCTCGGCCGCTCCATCGACCGCCTGATTGACGGCGGCGTACACGCCATCGCGCCACTGGGCAGCACCGGTGAAGGTGCGTACTTGAGCGACGCCGAGTGGGACGAAGTCAGCGCCTACAGCTTGGCCAAAATCGCCCGTCGAGTACCGACCATCGTCAGCGTGTCCGACCTCACCACCGCCAAAGCCGTACGCCGCGCCCGCTACGCCGAGGCCAATGGCGCCGATGTAGTGATGGTGCTGCCGACCTCCTACTGGAAACTCAGCGAAGCAGAAATCATCGCCCACTACGCCGCGATCGGCGACAGCATCGGCGTGCCGATCATGCTCTACAACAACCCGGCCACCAGCGGCACGGACATGTCGGTGGACCTGATCCTGCGCATCATCAAGCAGGTGGCCAACGTGACCATGGTCAAGGAGAGCACCGGGGATATCCAGCGCATGCACCAGTTGCATCGCCACAGCGACGTGCCGTTCTACAACGGTTGCAATCCGCTGGCGCTGGAAGCCTTTGCGGCGGGTGCCAAGGGTTGGTGCACGGCGGCGCCGAACCTGATCCCACAGCTCAACCTGGCGTTGTATGAGGCAGTGTTGGCGAATGACCTGACCCAGGCGCGGGAGCTGTTTTACCGCCAGCTGCCGTTACTGGACTTCATCCTCAAGGGTGGATTGCCGGCGACGATCAAGGCGGGATTACGTTTGACGGGGCTGGAAGCGGGTGATCCTCGGTTGCCAGTGTTCCCGCTGGGTGACGTGGGGATCGAACAACTGAAAGCATTACTGCGCTAACCCACGATCCCTGTGGGAGCGGGCTTGCTCGCGAATGCAGTGTGCCAGTCACCGGATAAATCGACTGACACACCGCTTTCGCGAGCAAGCCCGCTCCCACATTTTTTGCTGTGTACATCCGTAAAATAGAGACAAATGACAATGGTTCTCGATACCATTCGCGACTTTCTCCAAGTCGTGCTTCGTCAAGAAGGATATCCATGTCTCGTCCCAAGCCCGACCCGCTGTCGGCCGATGCCTTTCGCGGGTTCTATACAGACATTCTGTATTTCCTGCGCAAGCGCACAGACAACGCCAGCGACGCCGCGGACATGACCCAGGATGTCTTCACTCAGTGGCTGGACTACCGCGACCGGGCCAAGGTCGAGCAGCCACGGGCGTTTCTGTTCCAGATGGCGCGCAACCTGCTGCGTGATCACTGGCGCAAACAGAAGGTACGGCATACCGTCCACTCTGATCAGGCCGAAATGGACGCCGAGCCTGTCACCGACGAGCAAAACGATCCCATGGCCGCCGTGCAACGCTTGCAACGCCTGGAACAGTTGAAAGAAGTCCTCGCCGAACTCTCGCCCCGCAGGCGAGAAGCCCTTATGCTGCACCGCTTCGAAGGCTTGAGCCAGGCGCAGATCGCCGAGCGCATGGGCATTTCGACCAGCATGGTGGAAAAGCACATCGCTTTTGCCCTGCTGCATTGCAAGCGACGCCTTCAACACGAACCCGGCACGGAGCAGCCAGAATGAACCGCCTGAGCGACACCGACATGATGGACATCGAGGACAGTGACTCCATCGATGCCCAAGCCGCCAGCTGGTTTGCCCGCAACCGCAATAATGACGCGGGGCGTGCCGACCGCAAGGCCTTTGCCGCCTGGCAAGCCGAGCCCGCCCATGCCCGCGCCTATGCCGAATTCGAGCAACTGTGGGCAGACCTCGCCCAGTTGCAGCAACTGAACAAACCCGTGGCGCTGCCCCAGCGCAAGCCTTCCGTATGGCGCCCTGCCCTGGCCGTGGCGGCCGCCTTGCTGTGCGCAATCATGGCCACGCATATCGGCGCGCCCCGCGAGCTGTATCACACCCAGGTCGCAGCCCACGCCAAAGGCATGCGCACCCTCAATCTGCCCGATGGCAGCACCTTGTATGTGAATGCCAACACCCGCGTGCGGGTGGAGTTCACCGCGTACCAGCGCATCGTGCACCTGGACAAAGGCCAGCTGTACCTCGAAGTGGCCGCCGACAAGGAACGCCCGCTGTTCGTGCAAGCGGGCGAGGCCAATGTGCGGGTGGTCGGCACCGGCTTCGATGTGCGGCGCAGCCAGCAGCAACTGGTGGTCAGCGTCGCCCATGGCCAGGTCGCGTTCGAGCCGGATGCCAAAAGCCCCGTCACCCTATTGGGTGCGCAGCAGCGCGCGATCTTCAGCTACGCCAAGGGCACGTTGCAGCAGCAGACCCTCACCGCCGAAGAGGTGGCCGACTGGCGCAGCGGTCACCTGTCGTTTCGCAACCGCGAGCTGGTCAGCCTGATCGATGAATTGAGTCTGTACCGCCCACAGGCACCGTTGCAGGTCAGTAACGCCGTGGCGCACTTGAAGGTCTCGGGCAACCTGGATGTGAATGATCCCGACGCCCTGCTCAACGCCCTGCCCGCCCTGTTACCGGTGAAAACCGTGGCGTCGGCCGATGGCATAGTACGCATCGAACCGAGCAAATAACCTTTCAAAATTCTTATTTGAGAATATTTTGCATTCGCAGGTGTGGTTTTTTCGAGCAGCCGCGTCTTCCCCCGGTCTGCGTTTGATACGCACACCTTTTCGGCCACTTGGCCACACCGGGGGATTTCATGTTTCGCGCGCCTTGCCACGCTTCGCACCTGTTTCTTCGACCGACGCTCATCGCTAGTTGCCTGGTATTCAGCCTCAGTGCACAGGCCGATTCGCTCACGCTGCAGCTGCCAGCGCAGTCACTGGCCACGTCCCTCAGCCAGGTGGCGCAACAGGCACAGATCCAGTTGCTGTTCGATGAAGAGCTGCTCAAGAACGTGCAAGCCCCCGCGCTCAACGGCGACTTCACGCCGGAAGTGGCGATACGCACCCTGTTGAAAAACGGCGAGTTCACCCTGATCAAGGTCGGCAGCACCTACGTCGTGCGCCCCGATGAGGGCAAGACCACCAACAGCGGCGTTGTTCAACTGGATGCACTGAGCGTGATCGGTACCGGTAGCCAGGTCGACTCCAGCACCGTGGGCCGCTCCACGCTGAGCCAGGCGGATATCGACCGCTACCAGCCCGATAACATTCCTTCGCTGTTGCAGACCCTGCCCGGGGTATCCATGGGCGGCTCACCCAAGCCGGGCGGCCAGACCATGAACATCCGCGGCATGGGCGATGCCGAGGATGTGCCAATGACCGTGGATGGCGCGGCCAAAAGCGGTTTCGAGCGTTATCAACAAGGCACTATCTTCATTGAACCCGAGTTGATCAAAAGCATTGAGGTGGAGAAAGGCCCTTACTCGCCATTTACCGGTAACGGCGGTTTTGGCGGCACGGTCAACATGATCACCAAGGACGCACCGGACCTGCTCAAGGACGGGCAAAATGCCGGGGCGATGGTCAAATACGGCTACGCCAGCAACACCCACGAGCAGGTCTACACCGGCGCCGTGTATGGCCGTACCGACGACGGCCGCATGGACGGCCTGGCCTACCTGACCAAACGCGACGGCGATGACCTCAAGCTTGCCGACACACCGCCTGACCCACGCAATCAGTACCCGATCAACCCCAAACGCTTGCCCAACAGCGCGCAGGATGTCGAAGGCCAGCTGTTCAAGTTCAACGCGTACTTCACCGACGAACACAGCATGGGCCTGTCTTACTCACGCGCCCAAAGCCAACGTATGACGCCGTTCTCGGCAAAGTCCTACCCATCACCACCGACACAATCGGCCATCGACCGCTACGGCTACGCCACGGCGGTGTCTCGCTTCCTGGCCGACCGCGACACGGTGGACACCACTTGGTCGAGCAAGTACGAATACCACCCCCTGAACAACCCGCTGATCGACCTGAAGCTGAGCTACTCGGAGTCCAATACCGACCAGACCGATGAGCGCGCCGAGAATGCCGTCATTGGCCTGGCCACCGGCGGACGCAAGATGGACACGTCCTACACCGACCGCATCCTCGAACTGCGCAATACCAGCCTGCTGACCACCGGCCCGTTGGAACACGCGGTGACCACGGGCGTGCAGATCCGCAAGCACAAGCGCGAAACCGAAAGCTGGATGCCGGGAGCAGCCTACAACACGCCTAAATACAACTATGGGCATTTCCAGCCGTATTTCATGCCTCACGGCAAGGTCGACACCAACGCATTCTATATTCAGGACGCGATTACCCTGGGCGACGTGACCATTACGCCGTCCCTGCGTTACGACCATGTGCGCAACCGCGGTCAAGCCAATGATGCGCCGTACTACAGCAGTCCTGACCCGAAAGTGGGCCACGACTACAGCGACCGCACTTACACCGGTTGGTCGCCACGCCTGGCGGCGTTCTGGAACGTGACCCCGGATGTGGCGTTCTTCGCCAGTTGGAACCGCACGTGGCGTGCGCCGGTGATCGATGAACAGTACGAAGTCCAGGGCGCTATCAGCACCCGTAGCGCCACCAGCCTGAACCTCGATCCGGAGCGCATTACGGCGATTACCGCGGGCAACGTCACCAACTTCTCGGGCCTCTTCACCCGTGAAGACAACTTGCAGTTGCGCACCACGTTGTTTCACAACCGCATCGAAGACGAAATCATGAAGGCCACCGGCATTGGCTGCGAACGGCAGTTGACCGTGCCGGGCAGTATCGATTCGGTATGCAGTGACGCGGCATCCAGGACCAACTATCGCAATGTGGGTGGCATGACCATCAAGGGCTTCGAGCTGGAAAGCTACTACGACTCGACCTACCTATTCGGTTCCCTGACTTACTCCTGGGCCACAGGCAAGCGCGACAACCCCTACACCAACCCCTGGGCGACCAACCTGCACGTATGGGCGCGGGATATCCCACCGGCAAAATGGGTGGTGGTGCTGGGTACCAAGATCCCAAGCTGGGACGCGCAGGTGGGCTGGCAGGGCCAGTTCGTACGCAAGACCGATCGCGTGCCCACCGATGTTTACGCGGGCGGTTTGAACTCCACCATCGGCGACTTTATCTACGACCAAACGGAGAACGCCAGCTACGACACGCAAGGCCTGTTCGCCAATTGGAAACCGCAGCAGGCCGGTCTCAAGGGCACCGAGATCAACTTCACCGTCGACAACCTCTTCAACCGCTTCTACCAACCTGCACTCAGCGGCGAAGGTGTCTACAGCCAAGGCCGCAACGCCAAGATCAGCATCACCCGCTTCTTCTGAAAAACTGTACGGATAAATCCGCACCCAGCTGTAAGCCCGCAATCGGCGGGGGATGTGGCTAGATGGGCTTCCCTTGAAGCCCTCTAGATTTCGGTTCTTCCCCATGAGCTCGCGCGAAAACACCGGCATGGCCCTCGGCCTGCTGGGCGTCATCATCTTCAGCCTGACCCTGCCCTTCACCCGCATCGTGGTGCAGGAAATCCACCCGTTGCTCAACGGCCTGGGCCGCGCGTTGTTCGCGGCGATCCCGGCGGCGGCGCTGCTGCTGTGGCGCCGCGAACGCTGGCCGACCTGGCGCCAGGTGCGCGGGCTGTGCCTGGTGATCGCGGGCGTGATCCTGGGTTTCCCGGTGTTGTCAGCCTGGGCCATGCAGACCTTGCCGGCGTCCCACGGTGCGCTGGTCAACGGCCTGCAACCGCTGTGCGTGGCGCTGTACGCGGCGTGGCTGTCCCATGAACGGCCGTCGAAAGCCTTCTGGGCTTGTGCGGCGCTGGGCAGTGGCTTGGTGTTGAGCTACGCGTTGATCACCGGGGCCGGCAGTATCCAGGCCGGTGATTTGCTGATGCTCGGTGCGATCGCGGTGGGCGGCCTGGGTTATGCCGAAGGCGGCCGATTGGCCAAGGAGATGGGTGGCTGGCAGGTGATCTGCTGGGCGCTGGTGCTGTCGACGCCCGTGCTGATCGGCCCGGTGTGGTACCTGGCAGCGCAGCATCAAGGGGCGATTTCGATGCGCGCGTGGTGGGCGTTTGGTTATGTGTCGCTGTTCTCGCAGTTCCTGGGGTTCTTTGCCTGGTACGCCGGGTTGGCCATGGGCGGAATTGCGCGGGTCAGCCAGATCCAACTGTTGCAGATCTTCTTCACCATTGCGTTTTCGGCGCTGTTCTTTGGCGAACACATCGAGCCGATTACCTGGCTGTTTGCGTGTGGGGTGATCGTGACGGTGATGCTGGGGCGCAAGACGACGGTGCAGCCAGCACCAATAATCAAGGCTGGCTCA
>NZ_JBBGYS010000077.1:0-12673 GCF_037479595.1 Pseudomonas sp. MYb541
GAGGGGTGTTTCTTAACCGCCGAGGTATGCCTCGCGCACCTTCGGATCGGTCAGCAACTGCTCGCCAGTGCCTTGCATCACCACCCGGCCATTTTCCAGCACATAGGCACGGTCAGCGATTTTTAGCGCCTGGTTGGCGTTCTGTTCCACCAGGAACACCGTCACACCGTCCTTGCGCAGCTGTTCGATGATGTCGAAGATCTGCTGGATGATGATCGGTGCCAGGCCCAGTGAAGGTTCATCCAGCAGCAATAGCTTGGGTTTGCTCATCAGCGCCCGGCCGATGGCGAGCATTTGCTGCTCGCCGCCGGACATGGTGCCGCCGCGCTGGCTGAAGCGCTCCTTGAGCCGAGGGAACAGGTGCAGCACCTTGTCCATCTGCTCCTGGTAATCGCCCTTGTCGGTGAAGAACCCACCCATGGCCAGGTTCTCCTCCACCGTCAGGCGTGAGAACACACGACGGCCTTCCGGCACCACCGCGATGCTCTTGCGCATGATGTGTGAGGATTGCTGGCCCACCAGTTCTTCACCCATGTAGCGGATGCTGCCGCTGTGGGCCTGGGGCGAACCGCAGAGGGTCATCAACAGGGTCGATTTGCCGGCACCGTTGGCGCCGATCAGCGTGACGATCTCACCCTGGCGCACTTCGACGTTGACGCTGTGCAGGGCCTGGATCTTGCCGTAAAAAGTGGAAACGTTTTCGAATTGCAGCATTTTACGCTTCCCCCAAATAGGCTTTGATCACTTCAGGATTGTCGCGGATCTGCTCCGGCGTCCCGTTGGCCAACGGCGTGCCCTGGTTGATCACCACGATGTGGTCGGAAATGCTCATGACCAGTTTCATGTCGTGTTCGATCAACAGCACGGTGGCGTTGTTTTCTTCACGCAACACGCTGATCAGCGCCTTGAGGTCTTCGGTTTCCTTGGGGTTCAGGCCGGCGGCTGGTTCGTCGAGCATGAGGATCCGCGGACGGGTCATCATGCAGCGGGCGATTTCCAGGCGACGTTGCTGACCGTAGGCCAAGGTGCCGGCCGGGCGGTTGGCAAACTCGGTCAGGTTGACCTTGTCCAGCCAGTACTCGGCGTACTCCATGGCCTCGCGCTCGCTCTTGCGGAACGCCGGGGTCTTGAACAGGCCTGCGAAGAAGTTGGTGTTCAGGTGACGGTGTTGGGCGATCAGCAGGTTCTCGACCGCCGTCATGTCCTTGAACAACCGTACGTTCTGGAAGGTCCGCACCACGCCCTTGCGGGCGATTTCGTGACCGGCCAGGCCCTGGATCGGCTGGCCGTCCAGCAGGATGCTGCCACCGCTCGGCTTGTAGAAACCGGTGAGGCAGTTGAACACCGTGGTCTTGCCGGCGCCGTTCGGGCCGATCAGTGCCACAACCTGTTTTTCTTTCACGGTCAGGGCCACGCCGTTGACCGCCAGCAAGCCGCCGAAGCGCATGCTCAGATTTTCGACTTTCAGGATCTCGCGGCTCATTTGCGCAGCTCCATGTGTGGACGTTGCATGGGCAGCAGGCCTTGAGGACGCCAGATCATCATCAGCACCATCATGGCGCCGAACATCAACATGCGGTATTCGCTGAACTCACGCATCAATTCCGGCAGCAGGATCATCACGATTGCTGCCAGGATCACGCCCAATTGCGAGCCCATGCCACCCAGTACCACGATGGCGAGGATAATCGCCGACTCGATGAAGGTGAACGACTCCGGCGTTACCAGGCCTTGGCGAGCGGCGAAGAAACTGCCGGCGAAACCGGCAAAGGTTGCCCCGAGGGTGAAGGCCGAAAGCTTGATGACTGTCGGGTTCATGCCGAGTGCACGGCAGGCGATTTCATCTTCACGCAGCGCTTCCCATGCACGGCCGATCGGCATGCGCAGCAGGCGGTTGATAACGAACAGGGCAGCCAGTGCCAGCAGCAGTGCCACCAGGTACAGGAACACCACTTTGCTCACCGGGTTGTAGTCGATCCCGAAGTACTCGTGGAAGGTCTGCATGCCTTCTGCGGCGCTACGGTCGAACGTCAGCCCGAAGAACGTCGGCTTGGGGATGCTGCTGATACCGTTGGGGCCGCCGGTGATATCCGTGAGGTTACGCAGGAACAGTCGGATGATTTCACCGAAGCCCAGGGTCACGATCGCCAGGTAGTCACCGCGCAGGCGCAGTACCGGGAAGCCCAGCAGGAAGCCGAACGTAGCCGCCGCCATGCCCGCCAAGGGCAGGCAGATCCAGAAGCCCCAGCCCAGATAGTGCGAGAGCAGCGCGTAGGTGTAGGCACCTACGGCGTAGAAACCCACGTAACCCAGGTCGAGCAAGCCGGCCAGGCCGACCACGATGTTAAGGCCGAGGCCCAGCAACACGTAGATCAGGATCAGGGTGGCAATATCGACCGCGCCGCGCGAGCCGAAGAACGGCCAGATCAACGCGGCCACGATCAGGCCGATGATGATGTAGCGCTGGGTACGCGGCAGGGTCAGGAATTGGCTGACCTTAGGCGATACCAGTGGGCCACGGTTGCCCTTGAACAAGGCACCGACCTGCTGGGTGAACAGCACGCGCAGGAACATCAGCACCGAGCACAGGGCGATGATGGTCAGGGTCACGGGACCGGTGCCATGCACTTCCAGGTTGATGCCGACAATGCTCAGCTTGAGGCCGAGTACGGGGAACGCAACCGCCCAAACCAACAGCGCGCTGAAGAACGCCGATTTAAGATATCTGCTCATACTTTCTCAACCTCCGGACGGCCCAGGATGCCGGTCGGACGGAACAACAGCACCAGAACCAACAGGCCGAACGCCACGACGTCCTTGTACTGGTCGCCGAAGATATCGGCGCCAAAGGCTTCGGCCACACCCAGCACCAGGCCACCGAGCATCGCGCCCGGGATACTGCCGATGCCGCCCAAAACCGCCGCAGTAAAGGCCTTGAGGCCTACCAGGAAACCGGCGTTGGGGTTGATCACGCCGTACTGCATGCTCAGCAGCACCGCCGCAACGGCTGCCAATGCGGCGCCGATCACGAAGGTCAGGGCGATAATGTTGTTGGTGTTGATGCCCAGCAGGTTGGCCATCTTGATGTCTTCGGCACAAGCCCGGCAGGCGCGCCCCAGACGGGAGCGGGAGATGAACAGGGTGAGGCCGAGCATCGCCACCAGGGTGACGACAAAGACCAGGATCTGCATGTACGAAATCAGCACTTCTTGTGCGCCACCTGGGCCGAAGGAGATGCTCCCCGGGATCAGGTTGGGAATGGACTTGTCCTTGGAGTCCTGGGACAGCAATACGGTGTTCTGCAGGAAAATCGACATGCCGATGGCGGAAATCAGCGGGATCAAACGGTTGCTGCCACGCAAGGGACGATACGCAACGCGCTCGATACTGTAGCCATAGGCACTGGTCACGACGATCGACGCCAGGAACGCGGCGGTCATCAACAGCGGCAGGGAGTGGATACCCATCATGGCCAACCCGGCAAGGGCGATAAAGGCCACGTAGGAACCAATCATGTACACCTCGCCATGGGCGAAGTTGATCATTCCAATGATGCCGTAAACCATTGTGTAGCCAATGGCTATCAAGGCATAGGTGCTGCCAATGGTCAGGCCATTAACCAGCTGTTGGAAAAAATGATAGATCTCAGGCATTACAGCGCTCCTAAAAACCCGATACGCATTTCACTGGTGGAGTCATTTCCGGCCTGTGCCCTGTTCTGTGACCAGGTTGCACAAAGCGTTTGCCAGCGAACCGCTGGTGACGGTTTTAAGATTTTCAGGTGAGCCAGCGCCCGGATCGCGGGTGACAGGCCCATAAACCTCGTAAAACAAAGCCCACTGCTCTCACAGTGGGCTTGTTGGACCAGTAACGCCCGGCTTACTGAGGGGAAACTTCGGTTTTTGGTTTACCGAAGTGCCATTCGTAGACCACGAATTTGAAGTCCTTCAGGTCGCCCTTGGCGTCGAAGCTCAGGTCGCCGGTAGGGGTCTTGAAGGTGCCCGCGTGGATAGCCGCAGCCACTTTGGCGGTGTCTTCGCTCTTCGCTGCGGCGATACCGCCAGCGATCACTTCAACTGCCGAGTAAGCCGGGAACACGAACGGGCCGCTTGGGTCTTTCTTGTCTGCTACGAGAGCATCAACGATGGCTTTGTTTGCTGGGTCTGCGTCGAAGGATTTCGGCAGGGTCACCAGCAGGCCTTCGGAAGCGTTCTGGGCGATCTGCGAAATGGAGTCGTTGCCGACGCCTTCCGGGCCCATAAACTTGGCGTTCAGGCCTTTTTCTTTCGACTGACGCAGGATCAGGCCCAGCTCTGGGTGGTAGCCACCGTAGTAGACGAAGTCGACGTTGTTTTGCTTGAGTTTCTGGATGATCGAGGAGAAGTCCTTGTCACCAGCGTTCAGGCCTTCGAAGACGGCTACTTTCACGCCTTTCTTTTCAAGAGTCTGTTTAACGGCGGTGGCGATGCCTTCACCGTACTGCTGTTTGTCGTGCAGTACGGCAACGACTTTAGGCTTGACGTGGTCGGCGATGTAGTTGCCGGCCGCTGGGCCTTGAGCGCTGTCCAGACCGATGGTACGGAAGACCAGCTTGTAGCCACGCGCGGTGATTTCCGGGCTGGTGGCCGCTGGGGTGATCATGATCACGCCTTCGTCTTCGTAGATGTCGGTAGCGGGTTGAGTGGAGCTGGAGCAGAGGTGACCGACCACGAACTTGACGCCGTCGTTGACCACTTTGTTGGCGACGGCAACGGCTTGTTTAGGATCGCAAGCGTCGTCGTATTCCTTGGCCTCAAGCATCTTGCCGTCGACGCCGCCCTTGGCGTTGATGTCTTTGATGGCTTGCTTGGCACCCATGAATTGCATGTCGCCGTATTGCGTCACTGGACCGGTTTTAGGACCTGCGATACCGATCTTGATGGTGTCGGCTGCGAACGAATGGCCGGCAACCCCAGCCAGGACCATAGCGGCAAACAGTTTGGAAATCTGCTTAGTAGCCTTATTCATAGTGCTCCACTCTTACTGTTGTATTTTTTATAGTTCTAGCGGCCTTGTGAGCTGCAGAACCGGATCAGATATCTCGGATATCCCCCCGGCAGTGCCCTGGCAACTGTACCGGTACAGTGTAGAGCGCCGGTTGATCGCTTGAAAAGCTGGCTGCTGGGGGCAAAACCCGGGTATGTCGCTTAAATGAAAGAAAAAGACAGAATGGCGGCGGAGTGATGCCAGAGTTTCGGGCAATCCTTGGCTTTCCTGACACTTTCTCTCGGTAACTCATTTGCAACTGGGTTTTTCTACAAGAGCCACGACGTTATGATTGCGCCGTTTTTTACTCAGGTGAATTCCCATGACGCAAGAACCTAGCACCCTCTATGCCAAGCTGCTCGGTGAAACCGCCGAAATATCCTGGAAGGAGATTGAGCCGTTCTTTGCCAAGGGTGCCCTATTGTGGGTCGACGCCGGCCTGGATTTGATCGAAGCCGCCGAGGGAATGGCCGAGGACAGCCGTGACAAAGTCGCTGCCTGGCTGGCCGCGGGCAGCCTTGGCGAAGTGTCTGCGACGCGGGCATTGGACCTGGTGGCGCGTGATCCGAGCCTGTGGGCGGTAGTGGTCTCGCCGTGGATTCTGATCCAGGAAAGGGCAGAGTAAGAATAGCGCGCACAAAAAAGGTGCGTGCTTTTTGCTGTGGCAAGTGTGTAGCGGAGTAACTGCTGACGCCGTGATGGCATGTTGCCGTGGAGAAAGGTCACAGGTGAGGGTGACGTGCACGTCATGGGAACAGTTTGGCGTGGCGCGGAATGCCTGTTGAATTGTTTCCGCGTGTGGCAAAGCCCAAGAATCTTATTGACTGATATACCGCTATCGCAGGCAAGCCAGCTCCCACATTTGAAATGCATTACAAGTGTGGGAGCTGGCTTGCCTGCGATGGGGTCAACGCGGTTTATGCCGTCTTGCCAGTATGGTTATTCAACGAAATAACCTTGGTCTTGCCAATCCGGTGACGGTAAATCTCACGCAAATACTTGATCGCCTTCTTCACGCAATCCCGTGACAGGCGAATGTCATTGATCGACACGAACTTGTCTTTGTCGTTGATCAGCTCCCGGTACTTCTTCTCATACATCGGCTTGATCGCGTACCAGTTGGTGTCGAGGATCTTCGCCGGGTTTTCGAACTCGTTGAGCAGTTCGTCGATACGGTCTTCGTCGAAGTCCTCGTGGATGATGAAGTCCAGGATCGAGTTGTCCAGCGTGTCATCGAAGCGGTACGGGTTGCGCGCAAAGCAGCGCTTGATGAAGGCGACGATCAGCGTGAGGAAATCATCCGACAGGCACGGGCTCTTGGCGATCAAGGTGGTCAGCGACAAGTTGGCCGATGCGCCAATCACCAAGGCATAGCGCTTGAGGGTGGTGTTGGGGAACAGGCTGTTGAGGTGGGTCTTGAGCCGGTTCAGGTCCATGTAGGACAGCTTGTAGTCCTTGGGTAACGAAACAATCGACACCACCGACGAGCAGTTCTTGAAGAAGTGCAGGTCGTGCAATGCGGCCGCGTCGTAGCCCGAATTCTTGTACTGCTCCAGCGACGCCTTGTAGCGCTTGGACTCGATCGGCAGCAGGCTGATGCCTTCGATGGCCTGGGTGACCTTGTTGAAGTGCGGCAGGTCGATGGAGCGGAAGAACAGGTCGTCGATGTTCAGGCGTTGCGGTTCTTTCTCGAACACCTTGAACTTGTCACTCGACGGCGCCGGGGTTTCCGGGACGACGGACTCGGCATAGGCAATTGCCACAGGGCCGGCCAGGCTCATGAACAGGTCGTTGGCATCCAGGCGAATGGTTTCACCAATGTCGATCCCGGCGCGACGGAAGTAGTTCTGGTCGTAGTCGGTGGTCACGGCCTGGGCCGTGAGGATGTTGAAGATCTGCTGGGAAATGTACTGGTTGGCGTGTTTTTCCATGGCATTGACGTCAATGTTCTGGATATTGCCGTCATCGCTTTCTTCGGCATAACGCATGATGTCGTTGGAGATCAACATCATTGCGTTCCACGGCCGGATACGCCCCTTCACGCTGGCTTCGCTGCTGTCTTCATTGGCGAAGTTGTACGAGAAGTCCCATTCTTCCGACAGGTATTTGCACAGCAGGCGCCCGGCGTTGATGTGCAGCGCCTCGGACATTTCGCTGCGGTGGTCGGAGATGTTCGGCAGCACGCAAATACCGCTGGTGAAGATCGGTTCGAACACAAAGGCATGGCCGCTTTTGCTGTCGTGCTCGTCGGCGGGCTTGGTGTCGAACGTCTTGTTCATGTACGAGTGCTGCTGGGCCAGGCCGAACTCCGAGGCCATGCCTGAGCCGGTGCCGCCACCGGCGCTGAAGATCGAGAAGTACAGGCGCGACTGGTTGGCCTTGATGCCGCAGGAGTCGATGAGGTACGAGTGGATCATCTTCCAGTCAGGGCTGGAAAAACGCTGGGTGTCTTTATTGAGAATGATCTTGGCCAGGTACTGACCGAGGATCGGCGCGTTACCGGCGCCACCGGCATGGACTTCCGACAGGTCCATGATTTTCATCTTGCTGTAGTCGCGCAGGAAGCCGCTTTTTTCGCCCTTGCGCGAGAAACGGATGCGCCCGGCGATGTCCTTGTCCAGGTCGCCGAGCATCACCAGTGGTTCCACCAGGAACACCGGCTTGGTGGCCTTGCCGCCGCCCAGGCGCAGGTTGTTGCGGATCCACTGGGCCGGGCTGTAGCCCTTGTCCTGCGATTTATCTTCGTTGCTGAATTCGTTCAGGTAGAACTTGCGTGCGTTGTAAACCAGCTCCGCGACGTCGAGTGCGATGTTCGAACCACAACGGCCCAGGCCGATCAGGCACACCGAGGGAAATTCCTGCTCGTTGCGCGGATCGTTGTCGCCTTCCAAGTGGGGCGGGCGCGGGAACACCATGTCGCGCAGACCGTCGAGGTTGTCGAGGATGCGGTCGGTATTGGTTTCGGTGAAGTAAAGGTATTGCTGGGTGGCCAGCGGGCGGGCGGTGCTCAATGACTTTGAACCTGAGGGCTTGTCCGCAGGAGCTGGGAGCAACACGTCAGATACCACGGTGGCAGAGTTATTTTTAGAAGTCATTGTGCGCCATGTGCCTGGGCGGATGGCTGGAAAGTATCAAATAGCCATCACGGAATGAGAGTTCGCGACTTTACAGTGCGTCCTTGTCCTCGGCGAGTGGGCTAAACCCTAGTGTTTTCAGGGAAAACCTGGCCGGACTCTGATGAATCGGCCGTTCGTCGGCGTTCTTTAGGCAGATGATGGCGAAATGCCAAAGATTCGGCGTCAGCGAATTGGCCTGACGATGGACGTGGAGTTGCCACGGTTTGGGGAGGCGTCTTGCGGCGAACCGCCGTCCTTGGTGCCAGCCCCTCTAGGCGGGGGGAGTGGGTTGCGCTGGTTGATGCCCTGCATCACGCCGATGATGTCACTGGCCGGCACCGCCGGACTAAGCAGATAACCCTGCACGAAATCGCAGCCATGCTTGTGCAGCAGCTCGAGTTGGGCCTGGGTTTCCACGCCCTCGGTCACCACCTGCAAGTGCAGGGTGTGGGCCATGCCAATCACCGCCTGGACGATCTCGATATCGGCGGTGGACTTGGGAATATCCTGGATAAACGAGCGGTCGATCTTCAGCGTGTTGAGTGGCAAGCGCTTGAGGTAAGCAAGGGACGAGTAGCCGGTGCCGAAGTCGTCGATGGCCAACGACACGCCCAGCGCGCGGATCTGCCGCAGCAACGCCAAGGTGCTGCTGATATTGCCCATCAGGGCGTTTTCGGTGACTTCCAGCTCCAGGCGGTTGGCGCCGATCCCGCTGAAGCGCAACGCGTCTTCGATTTCATCCGCCAGCTCATCACGGGCCAGGTTCAGGGCCGAGCAGTTCACCGCCATGGTCAGGTCGGTATAACCCCGTTCAGACAGCAGGCTCAGGTCGTGACAGGCTTGGCGCAGTACCCAGTGGTCCAGTTCGGCAATCAGGCCGTTGCTTTCGGCGATGCCGATAAAGCGGTCCGGGGCCAGTAAGCCATGCTGTGGATGTTGCCAGCGCACCAAGGCTTCCAACCGCGTGACCTTGCCCAGTTTCATGTCGAAGATCGGTTGATAGAACAGCACCAGTTGGTTACGGGTGCGCAGGGCGCCGCGCAGTTCTTCTTCCAGTTGCAGTTCGAGGAAGGCGCGGGTTTTCAGGTTGGAGCTGAAGAAGTTCAGGCTGTTGCGCCCGGCATCCTTGGACTGATACAGCGCCAGGTCGGCGGTTTTCAACAACTCTTCGCAAGTCAGGCCGTCGTCGGGGAATAGGCTGATGCCGATGCTGGTGGTCATCACCATGCGCCGGCCGGCCAGTTCGATGGGCTCTTTCATCTGTTGCATGATGCGCTGGGCCAGGTGCCGGGCTTCGTCGCGGTGGTGGATGCTGATCAGGATGCAGAACTCATCGCCGCCAAACCGCGCGACCACATCGGCGTGGCTGCGCACCGAGCTCTTGATGTGTCCGGCCAGCACGGTGAGCAATTGGTCGCCGGCGTCATGCCCGAGGCTGTCGTTGATGCGTTTGAAGTGGTCGATATCGAGGAAAATCACCGCCATCATGCCGTGGGAGGCGGTTTTTTCGGCGAGCTTTTCCGCAAAGATCTGGTTGAAACCCCGGCGGTTGAGCAGGCTGGTCAAGGCGTCGTAGTGGGCCACCTGTTGCAGTGAAGCGCGGGCCTGGTCCAGTTCACTGAGCAAGGCGTTGACCCGGCGCAGGTCACGTTCCTTGTGCTGCAGCTTCTTGTCGGCCAGGGCGGCGCTGATGCTGCTACCGATCACCAGCAGGGTGATGACGGCGACCGACAGGCCCAGTTGAATCGGGTTGTTGTCCAGCGGCAGCGACAGGTCCGCCCCGGTCGGCACCATCAGGCGCATGGCGGCCATGCCGGTGAAGTGCATGCTGAGAATGCCGGCGCCGAGCACCAGGCTGGCGGCATATTTAAGCAACTGGTGGAACACTCCGGCACCGTTGCGCAGGTAACTCGACAGCAGCAAGGCTGCCAGGCTGGCGCCGATGGCAATGCCGATCGAGGCCAAGAATAGCCGCGTGTCGAAATACACCTGGGCCTGGGAACGCATGGCCGACATGCCGACGTAATGCATCAGGGCGATGCCGATGCCCATCCAGACCGACGCCAGTAAGTACTGGTGGAAGCGCAGGTTGGAGTGACTGAGGGTTTGCATGGCGATCAACGACGCGATCAGCGCGATCAGCAAGGAGGCGAACGTCATGAACAGTTCGTAATAGATCGCAATCGGGGCCTGGAAGGCCAACATGCTGATGAAGTGGGTGGACCAGATGCCGCCTGCCAGGCAACCGGCGCCGAGCCAGCGCCAGTTGCGCCGCGCGGTAGGGTCTTCGACGTGGCCGACGCGTTCGGCCATGTCCAGCGTGCCGAAACCCGCCGCGCACGCGACCAGATAGGCGAGCAGTACCAGGAAGGGGTTATGACTGCAATTGAGTAATAAGTGCCCGCTCTCTGGAAGCTCGGTAAAAAAATGCAGACCCAGCCATTCCATAGCATGTCCCGTCATAGAGTCACGTCACTGCCTACGGCGATGACCTATGGGGACGAGTGTAGACGTGTAGGAGAATTCGCCAAGGAGTAATGGCACTTTGCTTGTCTACGATTTTGTCATGCCACCCATAGCGTTTGATGCTAAGCGCTGATGGGCAGGTCCAGTTCGAACGGTGCTTCCAGCGGCGCCAGGCCAAACGCGGCGCGGGCTGCATCGCAATCGGCGTTGTGCACGCCCTCATACCAGGAGGACTCGAACTCGCGGCACACACTGGAGCGTTGCTCGTAAATCGTGCATCGGGTGCCTTGGCCTACGTCGCCTTCAAGGCTGCAGCAGCGCGCCGGTTTCTGGTCGGTGCCGATCATCGCCACGCGGGTGGGGTTGATCTGTACCACCAGGTCATCGGGCACCGTGCCCCCCGACGAGGCGCACTCTCCCCAGAAGAAAGACACACGGAAGTGTGAACAGCAGGCACCGCAATTCAGACACGGACTGGCTTCGGACATGGGCGTCATCGATAAGAAAAGTAGGAGTGGGGTGTTACGGAAGGCTCGCCATTCTATCCGGGCCATGGCCGTTGGGAAGGGGGGCAAGAACTTATATTTTTGTAGGCGAAGTCCCGTGCTGCCGGGCGAAATCATGCCCTATCAGCTTTACGAATCATTACAGACAACCGGGTGCCGTCTGACTATGTTGCAGGTACCGGGCAGGATGCATCGGGCATCGCAGCTCTCATAACAATAAAAGAGACGGACCCATGCAGAACTCGACCCAAGCGGCGAATGCCTGGCGCATTCTGTTCCTGCTGTTCCTGGCCAACCTGTTCAACTTCTTCGATCGCACGATTCCGGCGATCATCATCGAGCCAATCCGCATGGAATGGCACCTGAGCGACTTCCAGCTCGGCATCATCGGTACCGCCTTCACCATCGTCTACGCCATTGCCGGCTTGCCCCTCGGGCGCCTGGCCGATACCGGCTCGCGCAGTAAACTGATGGGCTGGGGCCTGTTTGCCTGGAGCGGGCTGACGGCGGTTAACGGCATGGTCGGCAGTTTCTGGACGTTTTTGCTGGTGCGCATGGGCATTGGCATTGGCGAAGCCAGTTATGCGCCGGCGGCCAACTCGCTGATTGGCGACCTGTTCCCGGCGCACCGTCGCGCGCGGGCCATGGGCATTTTCATGCTGGGCCTGCCGTTGGGGCTGTTGCTGGCGTTCTTCACCATCGGCTGGATGGTCAAGGCGTTCGACAGCTGGCGCGCGCCGTTCTTTATCGCGGCGGTACCGGGGATGATCCTGGCGGTGTTCATGTTCTATATCAAGGAGCCCAAGCGCGGCGCCGCCGAAACCGTGCAAGTCTCCCAGGAGCGCGTCGACCGCCCGATCCGCCGCGTACTGGCGGTGCCGACCTTCCTGTGGCTGGTGCTGGCCGGGTTGTGCTTCAACTTTGCGACCTATGCCTGCAACTCGTTCCTGGTGCCGATGCTGCAGCGTTACTTCCTGATGCCGTTGCAGGAAGCCGCCGTTGCCACGGGTGTGATCGTCGGTCTGACCGGCCTGGTGGGCCTGACCCTCGGCGGCTGGGTCGCTGACAAGATCCACCAGCGTGTTGCCAATGGTCGCCTGTTGTTCGCCGCGTTCAGCCTGATCATCTCAACCGTGACCACCGCTTGGGCGTTGCACGCCGGGCGCATCGAGATTGGCGTGTTCGTGGCGCTGTTCAGCGTGGGTTGGTTGTTTGCCTATAACTTCTACACCTGCGTTTACACGGCGATTCAGGACGTGGTCGAGCCACGCCTGCGGGCCACGGCCATGGCGCTGTTTTTTGCCGGGCTGTATTTGCTGGGCGGTGGGATGGGGCCGATCGTGGTGGGCGGGCTTTCCGATCATTTCGCCCACTCGGCGATGTATGCGGCGGGGGCGGAGCAGATGACCGAAGCTTATAAAGCGGTGGGGTTGCATGACGCCATGTACCTGATTCCGGTGGCGCTGTTCTTGACCATGCTGTTTCTGTTCCAGGCGTCGCGCAGCTTTGTGCGCGATGCCAAGAAGATGAAGGAGGGGTTGAGCGGGGTGGAGGTGCCAG
>NZ_JBBGYS010000078.1:0-12412 GCF_037479595.1 Pseudomonas sp. MYb541
CCCGCTTGCTACAGGGTTTTCAATCCCCTGGAGCAGGGGGACCTTCGGGCTAGGCCTTACTGATCATCAAAATACCGCTCATGCCAATCCACCAGCGGCTGTGGCGAGTTGAGTTTCTGCCCGTAGATCACCGAATAAGACAGCACGTTCTGCACATACTGGCGGGTTTCGTCGAACGGGATGCTTTCCACCCACACGTCGAAACTCAGGTGGTCGGCGCCGCGCAGCCATTGGCGCACGCGGCCGGGGCCGGCGTTGTAGGCGGCGGAGGCGAGTACGCGGTTGCCGTTGAACTGGCTGTGCACCTGGCTCAGGTAGGCGGCGCCGAGCTGGATGTTCTTGTCCGGGTCCAGCACCTGGGCCGGGGAGGCCAGGGGGATGCTGAACTTGCGCGCGGTTTCCTTGGCAGTGCCGGGCATGAGTTGCATCAGGCCGCTGGCACCGACGCCGGAGCGGGCGTCGTCCATGAAGGCGCTTTCCTGGCGAGTGATGGCGAACACCCAGCTGGAATGCAGGCCGCGCACCTTGGCTTCACGCACCAAGGTGTCGCGGTGCGCCATTGGGAAGCGGATGTCCAGGTCGTCCCAGTATTGCGCCTGGCTGATGGTGCGGATCGCCGGGAAGTACCACTTCATGTCGTAGGCCAATCGGGCCTGGGCGACCATCTCGTCACGGTTGAAGTGACGGCTCACGTGGTACCACTCGCGACGGCCATCCACGATCTGGCCTCGGGCGTAGAACTCCAGCGCACGGCGTACGCCGGGGGTGTTGCGCACCTTGTTGATTAGCGCCTGGCTCATTGGCAGCGGTTTGTTCTTCAACTGGTACGGGGCCTTGGAGCGATCCGCTGCGAGGAAGCCGTAGAAGTCGCGCTCTTGCGACAGGTGCTTGTACAGGACCAGCGCTTGCGGGTTTTTCGGCTCGGCCAGTTCCAGGCTGCGGGCCTGCCAGTAGCGCCAGCGGTTGGTGGTCGCCAAGTCCTGTGGGAGTTTGCGGGTCAACTGGTACGCATCTTCCCAGCGCGCCAGGCGCAGCAGCAAGCGCAGGCGCCATTCGGAGACGGTGTTGTCGCGCAGTTCTGGGTCGTACTTGGTCATCACCTCGAGGGCGCGAGGGTCATAGCGCTTGGCCAACGTCAGGCCTATTTCCCGGGCGATCGACACTTTTTCGTCACGGGAGAAGTGCATGCTGCTGGCGTAGCCATCGAGCAGGGCCATGGCCTTGTCCGGATCCTGGCGGGCCAGGCGACGCAAGCCCAGGCCGACGGCGTCCGACATGGCCTCGGTGGCCGGCAGGAAGCGTGACGGGTCGCTGAGCATCTCGGGTTTTTGTGCCACGTCCACCATCAGGCGGCCTTGGGCGCCGAGGGTAGGCAAGGTTTTCACCAGGCTGTTGGCGAGTGCGTAGTTGCGCGCTTCGGCGGCGAGTTTGGCGCGGTCCCAGATCTTCTGTTCGGTGAGCTGGCCGTCGGCCGCCCATTGGCCGAAGGTGGCATCGCAGGCAGCCGGTTGAGACTTGCCGGTCATCCACAGTTTTTCGGTGGTCTTGTAGCCTTCGGCTTTCAGATTGTGGGTGAGCTGGTACTGGCCATGCAGGCAGTCCAGCTCAACGAAATTGAGCTTGGCGTCGTAGTACTTTTCAAAAGTCTGCCAGTCACCACGCTCGGCCAGCCAGCGCAACCAGCGCAGTTTCATCCAGTTGGCCTGGGGCAGGTCGCCGTTTTTGGCGAGGAACTGCTCGATTTCCTGGTTGCTCGCGGTTTTCAGGCGTGCCGTCAGTTCGTCATAGGCCAGGTACGGTGTCAGCGGGTAATCGGCCAGGGCCTGGCTGTATTGCATGTACGGGCCGGTGTCGCCTTTGGCCAGGGCCCGTTTGGCTTCATCGTAATATTGACGTTGGGTGGTGAGGTCCACGGCCTGGGCGGATTGAACGGCGGTGGCGGAAAGAAGCAGACAAGATAAAAAGTTGAAAAGGCGACTGCGCATGAGACGTCCGTGCAGAGAAATCACGACTAGCATCGGCACCGCCGACACTGATTGCCCCTAGCTTAGCCTTTTGCCCGACGCAGACGAAAGCTTTGCTGGGCGGTTCGTTCAAGTTCGTAGCAAATGTCCTACAGAACGTGTCGGCAGCGAAAATGCCAGCCGCATCCCACCCCTAACTCAGGTAGAATGCGCGCCCAGTTTTTGGAGAAGCGTATGACCCTGCTCAAATTCAGCGATGTGTCCCTTGCTTTCGGCGCTATGCCGTTGTTGGACAAGGTGTCCTGGCAGATCGCCCGTGGTGAGCGGGTGTGCATCATCGGCCGCAACGGCACCGGCAAATCCAGCATGATGAAGCTGGTCAAAGGCGATCAGAAGCCTGATGACGGCTCTGTATGGCGCGCGCCGGGCCTCAAGATCGGCGAATTGCCGCAAGAATTGCCGGTGGCCGACGGACGGACTGTGTTCGACGTGGTTGCCGAAGGCCTCGACGGCGTCGGCGCACTGCTCGCCGAATACCATCACCTGGCGCAGAACTGCGTCACCGAAGACGACCTGAACAAACTGATGCACGTTCAGCAAGACCTCGAAGCCCGCGATGGCTGGCGCTTGCAGCAACTGGTCGACAGCACCTTGAGCCGCCTGCAACTGCCGGCCGACAAGACCCTCGCCGAGTTGTCCGGTGGCTGGCGTCGTCGCGTGCTGCTGGCCCAGGCCCTGGTGTCCGAGCCGGATCTGCTACTGCTCGACGAGCCCACCAACCACCTGGACATCGGCGCGATTGCCTGGCTGGAAGAGGCCCTCAAGGAATTCCAGGGCGCCGTGCTGTTCATCACGCACGACCGTTCCTTCCTGCAAAACCTGGCGACCCGCATCCTCGAACTGGATCGTGGCGGCTTGATCGACTGGAACGGCGACTACGCCAGCTTCCTGGTGCACAAGGAAGCTGCGCTGGCCGCCGAAGAAACCGCCAACGCGCTGTTCGACAAGAAGCTGGCCCAGGAAGAAGTCTGGATCCGCCAGGGCATCAAGGCCCGCCGCACCCGTAACGAAGGCCGCGTACGCGCCCTGAAAGCCCTGCGTGTCGAGCGCAGCGAACGCCGCGAGCGTACCGGCAAGGCGAATATCCAGCTGGACACTGCCGACAAGTCGGGCAAGCAGGTGATGGTGCTGGAGAACGTCAGCTTCCATCACCCGGACGGCCCGTTCCTGATCAAGGACTTCTCCATGGTCCTGCAGCGCGGCGACCGTATCGGCCTGCTGGGCGCCAACGGCACCGGCAAGACCACCTTGCTCAAGCTGATGCTCAGCGGCCTGCAGCCGACCAGCGGCACCGTGGAAGAGGGCACGCGCATCGACGTGGCTTACTTCGACCAGCTGCGCCACCAGTTGGACCTGGAAAAGACCGTGATCGACAACGTCGCCGAAGGCCGCGACTTTATCGACATCGACGGCCAGAGCCGCCACGTGCTCAGCTACCTGGGCGACTTCCTGTTCAGCCCGCAGCGTGCACGTACGCCGGTGAAAGCCTTGTCCGGTGGCGAGCGTGCGCGCCTGCTGCTGGCCAAGCTGTTCAGCAAACCGGCCAACCTGCTGGTGCTCGATGAACCGACCAACGACCTCGACGTGGAAACGCTCGAACTGCTGGAAGAAGTGCTGCTGACCTTCAACGGTACCGTGCTGATGGTGAGTCACGACCGGGCATTCCTCGACAACGTGGTCACCAGCACCCTGGTCTTCGAAGGTGAAGGCAAGGTGCGTGAATACGTCGGTGGTTACCAGGACTGGCTGCGCCAGGGCGGCTCGCCGCGCCTGCTGGGCGTGACCGAGAGCAAATCCGGCAAGGCCGACTTGAACTCGGCCGTGGTGGCTCCGGTGGCGGCGGCTGCGCCGGTTGCAGAGGCGGCGCCAGTGGGCAAGAAGAAGCTCAGCTACAAGCTGCAGCGTGAACTGGAAGCCTTGCCGGGTGATATCGAGGCCAAGGAACAGCAGATCGCCGCGGTAGAGGCGGAAATGGCTGACGCGGGCTTCTACCTGCGTCCTGCGGCGGAAACCGCCAAGGTGATTGCCTCCCTGGAGAAACTGAACCAGGAGCTGGAAGCGTTGGTTGAGCGTTGGGCTGAGCTGGATGCCTGAGTGATTCCAGTGCATTAAAAAACCCGGTGTTCATTTTCATGAGCACCGGGTTTTTTATATGAAATACAGTTAAAAATGTGAGAGCTGGCTTGCCTGCGATAGCAGTCTGTCAGTTGATACACCTGGCGACTGACAGACTGCTATCGCAGGCAAGCCAGCTCCCACCTTTGATTTTCAGTGTTCTTAGGAGCTCTTCACCAGCTTCACCGCCAGCACATCGCACGGCGCACCGTGCAGCACATCATTGGCTGTAGAACCCAGCAACAACGCCAAACCGTGACGACCATGGCTACCCACCACGATCAAGTCGCAAGCCTTTTCCTTGGCCAGATGGTGGATTTCCTGGCGCGGTTGGCCGTACGTCAGGTGGCAGTCTTCCTTTTTCAGGTGCGGGTATTTGAGAATCAAACGGTCCAGGCGCTCCTTGGCCTGGTCAAATTGTTGTTGCTGCAACTGGGAAAGGTCCATGGGCACGTCGCCTCCAAAGGCCATGGCCATGGGCTCGACGATATGCACCAGCGACAGTATGGCGCCATTGGCCAATGCAGATTCCTGCGCGCGCTTGATCACCGGATCGCACTCTTCGGTCAGATCGACAGCGACCAGAATATGTTGGTAGGGCATGAGGCGTTCCTCCAAGGGACTGCAATATGTTCAGTATGGCTGCTTTCAAGCGGATGGGGTTGCGTCAGGTCAAATCCGCTCATCTAGAAATTCGGGAGTACACATATGACGGTCTGGATAGTGGTGTCAATCCTTGTGGTGGTTCTGAGCCCCCTGGCATGGCTGCGCCCGTCGCGCCATCAGAGCGGGCGCATGGCCCTGCGCATGGAGGCGCGCCGCATCGGCCTGGCCATGCAGTTGTCGCCCCAGGAATGGCCGCATTGGCTCAAGCAGGAGCCACCGAGCCCGTGCGCGCAGTACTGCCGGCCACGGCGTGGCAGCACACCGGCCATTTGGAGTTACTGGCAGTTGGAGCCCGGAGTCTGGGTGAATCAGTGGCGTGAAGTGTGTGTTGATGAAAAGTTGTTGCCGCATTTTGCGACGTTGCCGGACAACGTCTACAAGGTCGAAGCCGACAAGCAGATGATCGCCCTGTATTGGGGCGAGAAGGGCGAGGCGAGCGTGTTGAAGGCTATCGATACGCTGCTCAAGGCCTTGGCCTGACGCCGACCCTGGCGGCCTGCGACAACCCCCTGTAGGAGCCCGGCTTGCCGGCGATGGCGTTCTCAAGATTGGCGCAATGTTTGCGGGCCCCATCGCCGGCAAGCCGGGCTCCTACAAAGGGCGTGCAAATCATGGAAAACGGCAGGCAATAAAAAGCCCGACATCATCATCGGGCTGGAGTTGGCCAGGCAGGCCGGTAATTCTGTGTTCCCTGCGTCGGATGTTCATCCAAGCGCGGTACGGTTGTCGCTAGCCTAGCGGCATATCCCGTTCTGTACAGCCTTTTCCCTCATCTTTTCCATTATTGATTTCGTGAATATTTGAATATTGACGAGTCGCGGGCTTATGGTCGGGGTTCTGAAATGACTGGAAAGTCGCGTTTTTCCTAGCCTTTCGAGCGATTGACAATTGCCCGGAATTGGATGAAGGTGGCGTACCCAAATCAAACGGGCGTATGAATTGAGCGTTTGTCTGTCAGACCGCTCATACAGAATCCCGACTATCGCATTGGCGGGTGTGCCTGGCGGATTGGCATGAGCATTGACGCAACTGTCAGTGTCCAGCCAGAGGCCAGCGTCCAATGTGTACTGTTCAGCTTCCATATCGTGGAGATCAGTTGATGATTTACGAAGGTAAAGCCATCACGGTTAAGGCTCTTGAAAGTGGCATCGTCGAACTGAAATTCGACCTCAAGGGTGAGTCCGTCAACAAGTTCAACCGTCTAACCCTGAATGAATTGCGTCAGGCCGTAGACACCATCAAAGCAGATGCTTCGGTCAAGGGCGTGATCGTTTCCAGCGGCAAGGACGTGTTCATCGTCGGCGCTGACATCACCGAATTCGTCGACAACTTCAAGCTGCCCGATGCCGAGCTGGTGGCTGGCAACCTCGAAGCCAACAAGATTTTCAGCGATTTTGAAGACCTCAACGTACCGACCGTCGCCGCGATCAACGGCATCGCGTTGGGCGGTGGCCTGGAAATGTGCCTGGCGGCAGACTTCCGCGTCATGTCGGCCACGGCCAAGATCGGCCTGCCTGAAGTCAAACTGGGCATCTACCCAGGTTTTGGCGGTACCGTGCGCCTGCCGCGCCTGATCGGTGCCGACAACGCTATCGAGTGGATTGCCGCCGGTAAGGAAAACCGTGCTGAAGACGCACTGAAAGTCGGTGCTGTCGACGCTGTGGTTGCCCCGGACAAACTGGCCGAAGCCGCATTGAACCTGATCAAGGGCGCCATCAGCGGCGAATTTGACTACAAGGCCAAGCGTCAGCCGAAGCTGGAAAAACTCAAGCTCAACGCCATCGAACAAATGATGTCGTTCGAAACAGCCAAAGGTTTCGTGGCTGGCCAGGCCGGCCCGAACTACCCGGCACCGGTTGAGGCGATCAAGACCATCCAGAAAGCCGCGAACTTCGGTCGCGACAAAGCTCTGGAAGTGGAAGCGGCTGGCTTCGTCAAATTGGCGAAAACCTCCGCAGCCCAGAGCCTGATCGGCCTGTTCCTGAACGATCAGGAACTTAAGAAAAAGGCCAAGGCCTACGACGAAATCGCCAAGGACGTGAAACAGGCTGCCGTACTCGGCGCCGGTATCATGGGCGGCGGTATCGCCTATCAGTCGGCGTCCAAAGGCACGCCGATCCTGATGAAAGACATCAACGAGCATGGCATCGAGCAAGGCCTGGCAGAAGCCGCCAAGCTGCTGGTCGGTCGTGTGGACAAAGGTCGCATGACCGCTGCGAAAATGGCTGAAGTGCTTAACGGCATTCGTCCTACGCTGTCCTACGGCGATTTCGGCCACGTCGACCTGGTGGTCGAAGCCGTTGTCGAGAACCCGAAGGTCAAGCAAGCCGTGCTGGCCGAAGTGGAAGCCCAGGTCAAAGACGACACCATCCTGGCGTCCAACACCTCGACCATTTCCATCTCGCTGCTGGCCAAGGCCTTGAAGCGTCCGGAGAACTTCGTCGGCATGCACTTCTTCAACCCAGTGCACATGATGCCGCTGGTGGAAGTCATCCGTGGCGAGAAGTCCAGCGAGCTGGCCGTTGCCACCACCGTTGCCTACGCCAAGAAAATGGGCAAGAACCCGATCGTGGTCAACGACTGCCCGGGCTTCCTGGTCAACCGCGTGCTGTTCCCTTACTTCGGCGGTTTCGCCAAGTTGGTCAGCGCCGGCGTGGACTTCGTGCGCATCGACAAAGTCATGGAGAAATTCGGCTGGCCAATGGGCCCGGCGTACCTGATGGACGTGGTCGGCATCGACACCGGCCACCATGGTCGCGACGTGATGGCTGAAGGCTTCCCGGACCGCATGAAAGACGACCGCCGCTCGGCGATCGACGCGCTGTACGAGGCCAAGCGCCTGGGCCAGAAGAACGGCAAGGGTTTCTACGCCTACGAGGCCGACAAGAAGGGCAAGCAGAAGAAAGTGGCCGACCCGTCGGTGCATGAAGTGCTGGCTCCGGTCATCTACGAACAGCGTGAGGTGTCGGACGAAGACATCATCAACTGGATGATGATCGCCCTGTGCCTGGAAACCGTGCGTTGCCTGGAAGACGGCATCGTCGAAACCGCCGCCGAAGCCGATATGGGCCTGGTGTACGGTATTGGTTTCCCTCCATTCCGTGGTGGTGCGCTGCGTTACATCGATTCGATCGGTGTGGCCGAGTTCGTTGCCCTGGCTGATCAATACGCTGATTTGGGCCCGCTGTACCACCCGACCGCGAAGCTGCGTGAAATGGCCAAGAACGGCCAGCGCTTCTTCGGTTAAGTGCCCAGACGACTAGAGCGAGAATATTTATGAGCTTGAATCCAAGAGACGTCGTGATCGTCGACTTCGGTCGTACGCCGATGGGCCGCTCCAAGGGCGGCATGCACCGCAACACCCGTGCCGAAGACATGTCGGCACACCTGATCAGCAAACTGCTGGAACGCAACGTCAAGGTCGACCCAAACGAAGTCGAGGACGTGATCTGGGGCTGCGTCAACCAGACCCTGGAGCAGGGCTGGAACATCGCGCGCATGGCGTCGCTGATGACCCAGATTCCGCACACCGCCGCCGGCCAGACCGTCAGCCGCCTGTGCGGTTCGTCGATGAGCGCGCTGCACACCGCCGCCCAGGCCATCATGACCGGCAACGGTGATGTGTTCGTGGTCGGTGGCGTGGAGCACATGGGCCACGTCAGCATGATGCACGGCGTTGATCCTAACCCGCACATGTCGCTGTACGCGGCAAAAGCCTCGGGCATGATGGGCCTGACTGCGGAAATGCTCGGCAAAATGCACGGCATTAACCGCGAAGCCCAGGACGCGTTCGGCCTGCGTTCCCACCAGCTCGCCCACAAGGCGACTGTGGAAGGCAAGTTCAAGGATGAAATCATCCCGATGAACGGTTATGACGAGAACGGTTTCCTGAAACTGTTCGACTACGACGAAACCATTCGTCCGGATACCACCCTGGAAAGCTTGGCCGCGCTGAAGCCAGCGTTCAATCCAAAGGGCGGCACCGTGACAGCCGGTACTTCGTCGCAAATCACCGACGGCGCTTCGTGCATGATCGTGATGTCGGCGCAACGTGCCCAGGACCTGGGCATCCAACCGCTGGCCGTGATCCGTTCGATGGCTGTGGCAGGTGTGGACCCGGCAATCATGGGCTATGGTCCTGTACCGGCCACACAAAAAGCCTTGAAGCGCGCAGGCCTGACCATCAACGACATCGACTTCTTCGAGCTCAACGAAGCTTTCGCCGCACAGGCCCTGCCCGTGCTGAAAGATTTGAAAGTACTCGACAAGATGAATGAGAAGGTTAACCTGCACGGCGGCGCGATTGCCCTGGGCCACCCATTCGGTTGCTCCGGTGCGCGTATCTCCGGCACTTTGCTTAACGTGATGAAGCAAAATGGCGGCAACCTAGGGGTTGCAACCATGTGCATTGGTCTCGGCCAAGGCATTTCCACCGTCTTCGAACGCGTCTAAGCGTTAGGTTGACGGAAGCCGGGGCCCAGTGCCCCGGTTTTTGTTTTTGGGTGGTTTTGTATTTTTTTTTTAACAAATTTTGTAAGAGGGCCAGAGCATGAAAGTCGAACCAGGGCTCTACCAGCATTATAAAGGTCCGCAGTACCGTGTTTTCAGTGTGGCACGCCACTCCGAGACCGAAGAAGAAGTAGTGTTCTACCAAGCACTGTATGGCGATTACGGCTTTTGGGTACGCCCCTTGAGCATGTTTGTGGAGACCGTCGAGGTTGACGGCGAGCAGGTCCCGCGCTTTGCTTTGGTCCAGGCCGAACCCAGTCTTTTTTCAGGGCAATAACGGCAGGTCGCGCAGAATGCTGCGCTTGACCTCACCTTGTTGCCACTATATATAGCGTTGCCGCGACAGGCGCCAACTGCCTTTCACTTCTCGAATTCAGGAATTTTCCGATCCATGGGCAAATCGCTGGTCATTGTGGAATCCCCGGCTAAGGCCAAGACCATCAACAAGTACTTGGGCAACGAGTACGTGGTGAAGTCGAGTATCGGCCATATCCGAGACCTGCCCACCAGCGGTTCGGCTAGCGCCAGCAAGGAGCCTGCCGCCAAGCGCGGCAAGGCGGCTGCGGGCGAAGGTCCGGTGCTCACCCCTAAAGAGAAAGCGCGCAAGCAGCTGGTCTCGCGCATGGGTGTGGACCCGGATCATGGCTGGAAGGCCAAGTACGAAATCCTTCCAGGCAAGGAAAAGGTCATCGAAGAGCTGCGCCGGCTCGCCAAGGATGCTGACACCATCTATCTCGCGACGGACTTGGACCGCGAAGGGGAAGCCATTGCCTGGCACCTGCGGGAAGCCATCGGCGGTGATGACAGCCGCTACAAGCGTGTGGTGTTCAACGAAATCACCAAGAAAGCCATCCAGGAAGCCTTCTCCAAGCCGGGCGAACTGGACATCGACCGCGTCAACGCCCAGCAGGCCCGTCGTTTCCTCGACCGCGTCGTGGGTTATATGGTTTCGCCGCTGCTGTGGGCCAAGATCGCCCGTGGCCTGTCGGCCGGTCGCGTGCAATCGGTTGCGGTGAAGCTGGTGGTGGAGCGTGAGCGCGAGATTCGTGCGTTCATCCCCGAAGAGTACTGGGAAGTCCACGCCGACCTCGGCACCGCCAAGGGCGCCAACGTGCGCTTTGAAGTGGCTCGCGAAAAAGGCGAGGCCTTCAAGCCGCTGAACGAAGCCCAGGCCATGGCCGCGCTGGAGAAGCTCAAGTCTTCCAGCTACAGCATCGTCAAGCGTGAAGACAAACCGACCAGCAGCAAGCCATCGGCGCCGTTCATCACGTCCACCCTGCAACAGGCCGCGAGTAACCGCCTGGGCTTTGGTGTGAAGAAAACCATGATGATGGCCCAGCGCTTGTACGAGGCCGGCTACATCACTTATATGCGTACCGACTCCACCAACCTGTCGGTGGACGCAGTCGCGATGGCGCGTACTTATATTGAAAGCGAGTTCGGCAAGAAGTACCTGCCGGAGAAGCCAAACGTCTACAGCAGCAAGGAAGGCGCACAGGAGGCTCACGAAGCGATTCGTCCGTCCGACGCCAACACCGAGCCAAGCAAGCTGAGCGGCATGGAGCGCGATGCTGAGCGCCTCTACGAGCTGATCTGGCGCCAGTTCCTGGCCTGCCAGATGCTGCCGGCGCAATACCTGTCCACTACTGTGAGCGTGGGCGCTGGCGACTTCGAGCTGCGTGCCAAGGGCCGTATCCTCAAGTTCGACGGTTACACCCGTGTGATGCCGCAAATCGCCAAGCCTGGCGATGACGACGTGCTGCCGGACATGGCCCAGGGCGACACCCTCAAGCTGATCCAGCTCGACCCGTCCCAGCACTTCACCAAGCCGCCGGCGCGTTATTCGGAAGCCAGCCTGGTAAAAGAGATGGAAAAACGCGGTATCGGTCGTCCGTCGACCTATGCAGCGATCATCTCCACCATTCAAGACCGTGGTTACGTTGCGCTGCACAACCGTCGTTTCTACTCGGAAAAGATGGGCGACATCGTGACCGAGCGCCTGTCCGAGAGCTTCTCCAACCTAATGGACTACGGCTTCACTGCCGGCATGGAAGAGAATCTCGATGACGTGGCCCAGGGCGAACGCGACTGGAAAAACGTGTTGGACGAGTTCTACGGCGACTTCAAGAAAAAACTCGAAGTAGCCGAGAGCCCTGAAAATGGCATGCGCGCCAACCAGCCGGTGATGACTGACATCCCGTGCCAGACCTGCGGTCGGCCGATGCAGATTCGTACGGCGTCCACTGGCGTGTTCCTCGGCTGCTCGGGCTACAGCCTGCCGCCGAAAGAGCGTTGCAAGGCCACTGTCAACCTGGTGCCGGGTGATGAAATCGCCGCCGACGACGAGGGTGAGTCCGAGTCGCTGGTACTGCGTGGCAAGCACCGTTGCCCGATCTGCAGCACGGCGATGGACGCCTACCTGCTGGACGAGAAGCACAAGCTGCACATCTGCGGTAACAACCCGGATTGCAACGGCTACGAGATTGAAGAAGGTACCTATCGCATCAAGGGCTACGAAGGTCCGAGCCTGGAATGCGACAAGTGCGGCAGCGAGATGCAGCTCAAGACCGGCCGTTTCGGCAAGTTCTTCGGTTGCACCAACCCGACCTGCAAGAACACCCGCAAACTGCTGAAAAGCGGTGACGCGGCGCCGCCGAAGATGGACCCGGTGAAGATGCCCGAGCTCAAGTGCGAGAAGGTCAATGACACCTACATCCTGCGTGACGGCGCTTCGGGGTTGTTCCTGGCGGCCAGCCAGTTCCCGAAGAACCGCGAGACCCGCGCGCCGTTGGTGCTGGAGATCGTGCCGCACAAGGATGAGATCGATCCTAAGTACCACTTCCTGTGTGAAGCGCCGAAGAAGGACCCGGATGGTCGTCCAGCCGTGATCCGCTACAGTCGCAAGACCAAGGAGCAGTACGTGCAGACCGAAGTGGACGGCAAGCCTACCGGCTGGAAAGCGTTCTACGACGGCGGCAAGTGGAAGGTCGAGGATAAGCGCCAGGGCGCTTGATCAACTAATCTGCCCACTATGTAGGAGCGGGCTTGCTGTGGGGGGGGGGGGGGCGGCCCCCCCCCCCCCCCCCCCCCCCCCCCCC
>NZ_JBBGYS010000079.1:0-11569 GCF_037479595.1 Pseudomonas sp. MYb541
CTTTTCGTCAACGGCGACACGGGCGGCGGAACCTTCCAGCTCGGCGAGGCCTTCGGCGACGTCGAGTTTGTCGAGGGCGGCCTTGGCGCGGATGATCGCGGCGGAGTCGTTGGCGGTCACGTTACGGGCTTCCAGCGCGGCGGCGGCGCCGGCACCGTCGAGGCGGTCCATGTTGGCTTCGCTGGCGTGGCCGGCGTTGGCGCCCTTGATCACCGCTGCACCGGTGTCTTCGTTGTCGACTTCATCCCAACTCAGCATGGAAATGCTCCTTCCTGGTATTCGAAAAATAAGTGTTTTTGCAGGCTTCAAGGCATTGAAATACTGCGCATAGTGTGGTCGGTGAATACCCAAACTGCACACTATGTAGTGGTCTGTTTTGTTTGTGGGCACACTATATGGTGTGTAAGAGGGATGGTCAACGCACAAGACGGGCACCATCGTCGCAGGGGTATGAGCAGAATTCACAGCCCATGGTTTTCAACGAGTCCGTGCGCGGCGGAAATGGCGCAGAAGGCATCGATATGATTGTGCAAGTCGCCTGAGCTACCGGCATTGGTGGCAAAGTGATATCTTTTATCCTTTAAACCAACGACTTAGCGCTTTCTGCCCAGGGGGGTAGTAAAGGCTCGGTCGCGAGAAAGGGATATCAGCCTCATGAGTCAAAGTCCATCGACGTCGCCACCGGTTCAACCGCTCTACCGCTGGCCTGTGATTATCGGTGCGACTATCGCCATTTGGGGGGGATGTACCCTCGTCGCTTCGTTCTTTGGCCTCAGGTTCGGTTCGGCGGATTCATTTATCCCGCCTCAGGAACTGCGGGAGAAATACATTTCGCGAGTTGAGCTGGCAGATTCCTACCTGGCGCTTACCAAGCTATCGACTGACTACTTGAGCAAGAGCGACGTTGAGAAAAACTATGTGCACGCAGACAAGATAAATAGTCTGTATGTGCCAAAGGCCGAACACCAGCAACTGCAGAAAAGGTTGGATGATCTGATTGAGCAGGTCAGCGCGGTGCCTACTCCTTTCAAGCCGCTGACCAAGGAAATGACCGAACGGGGTGTGTGGAATGATGAGCGGCTGGGCGTCAGCATTCGGATGGCTGGTTTGTTCGGTTTTGCGTCTGCCTATGAAGTTCGTTTTCTGCTTACTTTGCCCGACTCGGCTGAACATTTAGAAGTGATAACGGCACCGGGGCCGCTTCCCTTCTGGACATTTCGCAAACATAACCGAGAGTTCAAACTGTCGGTAGTCAAGGGATTACCGACGACCTTTGTCATCAAGGAGATCAGCGCGGATATTCGGCAGTAGACGCCCTGTCCAGGACTGGATATGTTGTCTTGCATGAAAAACACCTCTCCCAACGATACTCACCTGATCAGCCAGCTCGAACAGATTGCCGAAGGCTTGAGCAAGACCTTCAGCCCGTTCTGCGAAGTGGTGCTGCACGACTTGCGCGACCCGCAGCACTCGATCCTGGCCATCCATAACAACCTGTCCGGACGCGCGCCGGGAGACCCGACCACCGAGTTGGGCCTGGCGCGGATTGCCGACCCGGACTACCCGCAAGTCATCGCCAACTACCAGAACCAGTTCAGCGACGGCCGCCAGGTCAAAAGCACCTCGATCGGCATCAAGGGTGCGAGTGGCGAGTACGTCGCGGCCTTGTGCATGAACGTCGACCTCTCGCTGTTCCGTGGCTTGCAGGGCATGCTGGAACAGTTCGGTTCGGTCAGCGGCGACAAGCTCATCGAATCCCTGGACCCTTCCGGCGCCGATGTCATCCGTGCGCGTATCGACCAGTTCGCCGCCCGCCTGGCCACCACCCCGCGTGCGCTGAAAACGGCAGACCGGCGTGTGCTGATGCAGGAGCTCAAAGACTCGGGCTGCCTGGATATTCGCCGGGCCATGGAAACCGTGGCGTCCCACTTGGGCGTGTCGCGCGCGGCGGTCTACACCTACGCCAAGTAGCGCGCCACGGCTTCAATCTCCACGAGGTACCCGTGATGCAACTCGGGCACCGGCACCACCGCGCGGGCAGGGCGGTGATCGCCCAGCGCGGCGGCGTACACGCTATCGAACGCCGGCCAGTGTTCGACGCCGGCCACGTACACCGTGACCTTGACCAGATCCTCTGGCGCCGCGCCGGCCGCTTTCAAGATCTCCAGCAGATTGTTCAGGGTTATCTGCGCCTGTTCGGCAAACGACGCCGACAGGTTGTGCTGCCCATCCGGGCTGACCGGCAATTGCCCGGAGATGTACAGCGTGTCGCCGTGGCGGATGGCTTGCGCGTAATGGCCTGCGGGCCTGGCCGCATTCGCTGTCTGGATGATCTTCATGAGGCCTCGCTGAGCAGCGCGGCATACTTCTGGATGTCGACGTTGCCACCGGTGACGATAATGCCCACGCGCTGACCCTTGAACCGGTCACCCTCATTGAGCAATGCCGCCAGCCCCAGGCAGCCGGTGGGCTCGACCACCAATTTCATGCGCTGCATGAAGAACTTCATCGCCCCAACCAGCTCGGCATCCGTCACGGTGAGGATGTCGTTCACCCGGTCGCGGATGATCGGGAAGGTGTAGTCGCCCAAGTGCTGGGTCTGCGCACCATCGGCAATTGTTGCCGGTGTGTCGATATGCACGATGCTGCCGCTGCGAAATGAGCGCTGGCCGTCATTACCGGCTTCGGGCTCGACGCCATACAGCAGGCAGTCAGGCGCCAGGGCGCGGGTGCTCAGTGCGGTGCCCGAGAGCATTCCGCCGCCGCCAAGGCCGACGAACAACGCATCCAGCGGGCCGGTGGATTCCAGCAACTCCTTGGCGGCCGTGCCTTGTCCGGCAAGGATGTGCGGGTGGTCATAGGGCGGGATCAGGGTCAGGCCGTGTTCAGTCGCCAGGTCACGGCCGATCTGCTCGCGATCTTCGGTGAAGCGGTCATACAGCACCACGCGGGCGCCATATTCGCGGGTGGCCGCGACCTTGGCGGCAGGCGCATCGGTGGGCATCACGATGGTTGCCGGTATGCCCAGCAACTGCGCCGCCAGGGCAATCCCCTGGGCGTGATTGCCGGAGGAAAACGCCACCACACCGGCCTTGCGCTGCTGCTCATCGAAACGTGACAACGCATTGAAGGCGCCGCGAAACTTGAACGAGCCAGCTCTTTGCAGGTTTTCACACTTGATGAATACCTGGGCACCGGTCAGCGCGTCGAGGGTGCGCGAGGTGAATACCGGCGTGGTGTGGGCAATGCCTTCCAGGCGTTGGGCGGCGTCGATGACGTCGTGGTAAGTGGGCAAATGCATGGGGAGCGGACCTCAGTGGCGTGTATAGATAAAATATCCATAACAAGACAAATAGTAAAGATGCGTTTGTCCATGCTAGCGTTTCGGTCTTCTCTGACGGTTAGAGGATTAAACGTTGATCCGACTCACCGACTACATCGCCCCTATCTCTGACTCCCGCCTTGCGCCGTGGGCCGACCTGGCGCCTTGGGCACTGGTCAGTCAGGCGCCCGCCATCGTTCGCCAATTGTTGGCCGAACTGCCGGCCGACGAGTACGTCATTCAAGATGAAATCGCCATCCACCGCACTGCCACGGTCGAGGCGGGTGCCTTGCTCAAGCCGCCGCTGATCATCGGTGCCCACTGTTTTGTCGCCAGCGGCTCGCTGCTGCGTGGCGGTTGCTGGCTGGATGAGCACTGCATCATCGGCCCCGGCGCTGAGTTGAAGACGTCCTTCGTGTTCAGCGGCAGCAAGCTGGCGCATTTCAACTTTGTCGGTGATTCGGTGTTGGGGCAGGGGATCAACCTGGAGGCTGGGAGCATCGTCGCCAACTACCGCAATGAGCGCGATGACAAAGAAGTGTTGGTACGAGTGGACGGGGCATTGCAGCGCACCGGTTGCGATAAGTTTGGCGCGTTGCTCGGTGACCAGTGCCGGATCGGCGCCAATGCGGTGTTGGCGCCGGGAGCCGTGCTCAAGCCTGCCAGCGTGGTAGGCCGCGGGCAGGTGTTTGACGCAGAGGCGTCCGAATAAACACAACGTTGAAAAGACCATGGTGTGTCGGCACGATATTAAATAGAATGAATCTCATTTGAGACTCACTCGCGCCGCGCAGGTCGCTTGCCATGAATGATGCTGTTGTTCCGACCCACGCCCCCGAACTGACGCTGTCGAGCCTGTACCGTGACCACCGTAGCTGGCTGGAAAGCTGGCTGCGCCGGCGTCTGGGCAATGCCTGGGATGCGGCCGACCTGAGCCAGGATACCTTCTTGCGTGTGCTGGCCAGCGCCCAGCCGATTGCGCAGATGCAGGAGCCGCGCGCCTACCTGGTGACCGTCGGCAAGCGTCTATTAGTGAATTTTCATCAGCGGCGCAGCCTTGAACAGGCCTATCTGAATGCCTTGGCGAGTCTCCCGGAAACCTGCGTGCCGTCGCCTGAACAGCGCTGGCTGGTGCTGGAAACCTTGCAAGCCCTGGATGAATTGCTGGATGGCTTGCCGGTGCTGGTCCGCCGCGCCTTCCTGTGGAGCCAACTGGAAGGGCTGGGTTACCGGGAGATTGCCGAGCGCCTCGACGTGTCGGAGCGCACGGTCAAACGCTACATGGCCCAGGCCTACGAACATTGCCTGCTGGTGGACCTGTGAGCCGCGACGTTGCCCGCGCCGCCGCGCAATGGTTGGCGCTGCTGGAGTCCGGCGCGGCCACCGAGCGTGATCACGCCGCATTGCAGCATTGGCGTGACAGCCACCCCCAGCACGAACAGACCTGGCAAAAAGCCCAGACCCTGCGCCAGCGCTTCAGCGACTTGCCCCAGGCCTTGGCGATGGCCAGCCTCGACCGTCCGCAACCGGGACGCCGTGCCGTGCTCAAGCGTGCGCTGGGTATCGCTGCGCTGGTGCCGACCGCTTGGTTGGTCAGCCGCCAATTGCCCATCGAGGCCTGGCGTGCCGACGTGCACACCGCCACCGGCGAGCGTAAGCGCATGGGGCTGGCCGATGGCGCCAGCTTGCAGCTCAATACGGCGACGGCGGTAGACGTGGACCTGGCGCAGCGTCGCATCAGCCTGGTGGAGGGCGAGCTGGCGCTGGATGTGCCAGGCACGGCGACGATGACCGTGCAGACGCGCTACGGCGAGCTGCGGGTCAGCCAGGCTGAAGTGTGTGTACGGCAGCTGGCCGCCGGTTGTCTGGTGTCGGTGCTTGAAGGCTCCGTCCAGGTGCGCGACTTGAACGGGCAGATGACGACTTTGCAAGGTGGGCAGCAAGCGCCGCTCAAAGCCAGCGGATTAGGGGCCTGGGTGCCTTTCGATGTGTTGCAACCAGGCTGGCGCGATGGCGTGCTGACCGCGCAGAACCAGGCGCTGGGTGACTTCCTGCGGGAGCTGGAGCGTTATCGGTCGGGTGTGTTGCGCTGGGAGCCGAGCCTGGAATCGTTGCGGGTCACCGGCAGCTTCCGCCTGGACGACACCGACCGCATCCTCAACCTGCTGGCCTCGACCCTGGGGCTGGAGGTGCAGGCGCGGACGCGGTATTGGGTGACCTTGCGCAAGGTCGTCTAGATCACGTGGGCACGTTGCAGCTCAGTCAAGGATTGCGCCTTGAGCTGCGCCAGCAACGGATCACGCCGGTCACGCGGGTGCGGCAGGTTCACCGCCAATTCCTGGCGAATGCTGCTCGGTCGGTTGTCCATCACCAGCACCCGGTCACTCAGGTACAGTGCCTCGTCCACATCATGGGTCACCAGCAACAAGGCGATGGCATGATGTTCGGCCAGTTGCAGCAGCAAATCCTGCAGCTTCATACGGGTAAACGCATCGACTGCGCTGAACGGCTCATCCAGCAGTAACACCTGCGGCCGTGAATACAGGCCCCGCGCAATCGCTACCCGTTGCGCCATGCCGCCGGACAACGCCTTGGGCAGCGCCTGGGCAAAACCCTTCAGGCCGACTTCCTCGATCAACTGCGCGACCCAGGCCTTGTCGTAGTGGCTGTCATCGCTGAAGCCGATGTTCTGTTCCACCGTGAGCCAGGGCATCAACCGTGGTTCCTGGAATACAAAGGCTACTTCGCCATCGGGGCTGCGCAGTTCGCCCTGGAAGTCCTGTTCCAGGCCGGCGACGATGCGCAGCAAGGTGCTTTTGCCGCAGCCGCTGGGGCCGAGCAGGCTCACGGCTTCGCGTGGCTGCAGCACCAGGCGCACGTCTTTCAACACGGTGGTGCTGGTGAAGCTTTTACGCGCGACATGAATATCCAACAGCGGTTTTACGCTCATTGTCCTGCTCCCTGGAACGTGTCGCGCCAGGCCAGGCAACGCCTCTCCAACGTCGCAAGCAGGCCATCGCTGACCTTGCCCAACAGCGCCAACACGATAATCGCCGCCAGCACGATATCCGGCCGCGAGGTTTCCCGCCCATCACTGAGCAGGTAACCCAGCCCCTTAGTGGCCGCAATCAACTCAGCCGCCACCAGGAACATCCAGGCCAGGCTCAAGCCACTGCGCAACCCGGTGAATAGGCCCGGCAGGGCGGCGGGCAGCAGGACTCGACGCACCAGCCGCCGCCGGCTGAAACCGTACATTTGCCCGACTTCCACCAGCTTGCGGTCGATATCACGAATGGCCGCGACGCCGTTGAGGTACACCGGGAAAAATGCGCCAATCGCGATCAGCACAATCTTCGACGTTTCGTCGATGCCCAGCCACAGCAGCAACAGCGGTACCCAAGCCAGGCTCGGGATCGAACGTAGCCCTGCAAAGGTCGGTTCGAGGTAGGCCTCCGCCTCACGACTCAAGCCGACCCAGGCGGCAAACACCAAAGCCAGGCTGGCGCCAATGGCGAAGCCCAGCAGCACCCGGCCAAGGCTGGCGCTGATGTGTTTCCACAATGCGCCTTCGGCCAGGTCGGTGAGGGTCACCGCGATCTCGCTGGGTGCCGGCATCTGGTACGACGGCAGCCAACCCACGCGCACCACCACCTCCAGCACCAGCAGGATCAGCACCGGCAACACCAGGCCCTTGAGCCGCCGCGGCCAAGCGCTGCGGTTGATCACCACCGGTGCGGCAAGGGGCAATGCTTGGGTTTTGCTGGTCATCACGGGCTCCTTAATGGCCGAACGAGGTGTCGATCAACTGGTCGATCACCTGGTCCACATTCACGCCTTTGCGCACCAGTTCTTCGGACACCAGGATCGGCGCGGCCGCCTTCGACGCCACCACATCCTTGCTGCTCAGGAACGGCGTGCTCAGGTCGGTGCGCGAGAGTTGCAGCTTGGCCACTTCCAGCGGCAGGCCGGACTCGTCGGCCAGCAGTTTGGCGAATTCATCCGGGTGCTTCACCGCCCAATCCCGAGCCTTCTCATAGGCGCCGAGCACCTTGGTGATGGTCTGCGGATGCGTCTTGGCGAACTTCTCGGTGACGCTGACCACGCCGTAGCTGTTGAAGTCTTTATTGCGGTACAGCAGGCGCGAACCGGCCTGGATTTCACTGGCGGCCATGTGCGGGTCGAGACCGGCCCAGGCGTCCACGTCACCTTTTTCCAGCGCAGTGCGGCCGTCCGGATGTTGCAGATGCACCAGTTCTACGTCGTCCTTTTTCAGCCCGGCCTGTTGCAGGCTGCGCAGGGTGAAGAGGTACGGGTCGGTGCCTTTGGTGGCGGCGATTTTCTTGCCCTTGAGGTCGGTGACGCTGTTGAGCGGCGAGTCTTTGCGCACCACCAACGCGGTCCATTCGGCGCGGCTGTACACGTACACCGATTTGATCGGACTGCCGTTGGCGCGACTCAATACTGCCGACAGGCTGGCCGACGAGGCAAAGTCCACACCGCCACTGTTGAGGTACTCCAGCGAACGGTTGCTGCCCTGGCTCAACACCCAGCCCACCTTGGATTGCGGCAAGGCTTGTTCCAGCCAGCCGAAGTGCTTGAGCACCAGGCTCACGGGCGAGTAATAGGCGTAGTCGAGGTTGACTTCGGCGGGATCGGCGTCGGCGGCGTGGACCAGGGTTGGCAGGCACAGTGCGAGGGCGCAGGCGCCGAATAAGCGTTGGGTGAAGGCTTTCATGGAACAGCTCCGGCAAGGCGTTGAGAGAAGGCTTTTCTTATATTCAGAAAATTTGGTTTGCATGTTCCATCATGCTTTATAGGAATATGCAGTCTCTGTGCCATGTGCCTGGAAGGCGTATTTACGGGGTTGTAGGGGCTAATTGCTGTGGTGGCAGAGAGCAGATTGTTGAAGCACTGTTGGCTGGGCAACAGTACTTATATATCTGTATCGAATAAATAAAGAGTTATATATTCCTTTTAATGTTCGCGTCGATGGCGCATTTTGAGGGCCTGCGCATTCGTGCGGATTGACCCAACAGCCAAAAGGAAAGCCGACATGACCATTAAAGCGATCAACGTGCGCAACCAGTTCAAGGGCGTGATCAAGGAAATCCTGCTGGGGGAAGTGGTGTCGGAAATCGACGTGCAGACCGCGTCCGGCATTGTCACTTCGGTGATCACCACCCGCTCGGTGCGTGACTTGGAATTGAAGGTTGGCAGTGAAGTGATTGCGTTTGTGAAGTCCACCGAAGTGTCCATCGCCAAACTCTAAAACCCCGCTCACCCCACTTTAGGAGCCGTCAGGCTATTTTCGGGCCTGAGCCGCCGGGTGGATGAGGCTGCGGTCTTTCCGGCGGGGCATCGCTGGGCAGATTCTTCGGATTCTCGTTCGGGTCTTTGTAATCCTTGTGCAAGCCCCCATCCAGCCGATTGCTCGACGAGCCGACTTTTTGCGGGGTCTCGTCGAAGTGTTCCCATTTCGACTGCTGGAAACGGGAGATGCTGTCGTCGGTCCCAGGCCTTCGGTGGCCTCGGTGACGGCCTTGTCGCCGTCGCCGAACATCTTGGCGATGCCGTCGTATTGGCTGTCCGGCACAGCATCGAGGGCGGTGGCGATCTTGGATTTGACGTCGGAGGGCAATTCACTGACGCGGAACTCGACGTTCGGCTCCTGCATGCCGGTCTTGCCCCAGATCTCCGGCAGCTTGTTGATCGCCTCGTCCATTTTCGACTTGTAGTCAGGGCTTTGGGGGCGGACGAGCGATCGAGGGGTTCGGCACTCGTTGCGAAATGTTGTGAATTAGGCCTGACGGTTACGCAGGGCACGCTCCATGCGGTGCAGGCCTTCTTCCAGCATGGCCCGTGGGCAGCCGAAGTTCAGGCGCACGAATTGCTGGCTGTCGTCACCGAACTCGATACCGGCGCTCAAGCCGACCTTGGCCTGTTCCAGGAAGAACTGCTGCGGGTCATCCAGGCCCAGGGCGCTGCAATCCAGCCAAGCCAGGTAGGTGCCTTGTGGCGCGTGCATCACCACACTAGGCAGGCGGGTTTGCACGGCGTCGAGCAGGTAGTCACGGTTGCTTTGCAGGTACTGCACCAGCGCGTCGAGCCAATCACTGCACTGGCTGTAGGCCGCGCGGGTGGCTTCCAGGCCCAGTGGGCTGACGCTGTCGACCATGCCGCAACGGGCATTGTTGAAGCGCTCGCGGATCTCGGCGTTCTGGATCACCGCGAAGCAGGTCTTCAGGCCGGCGACGTTGTAGGCCTTGCTCGCCGACATCAGGGTAATGGTGCGCTGGGCGATCTCGGGGCTGAGGCTGGCGGTGGGAATGTGACGGCGGCCGTCGAAGCACAGTTCGGCATGGATCTCGTCGGAGATGATCAGCGCGCCGTGTTCCAGGCAGGCGTTGGCCACGGCCAGCAGTTCTTCGCGAGGGAAGACTTTGCCGATGGGGTTATGCGGGTTGCTCAGCAACAGCGCGCCGGCGCCGTTGAGCGCCTGGCGCATCGCGGGCATTGGCGTCAGGTATTCGCCGTTCACCAACTCGAACGGTACTTCGATGCGCGGCAGGTTCCAGTGGCCCGGTGCCAGGCGAATCGGCCGGTAGTTGGGGGTTTGCAGCACCACAGGCTGGCCCGGCTGGACAAACGCGTGCAGCGCCATATTGAAGCCTGGCTCGACGCCGGGCAGGAACAGCAGCTCATCCGGCTGCACACGCCAGGCGTACTTGGCCCACAGGTCGGCGATGATCGCCTCGCGCACATCCGGCCCGGCGACGCTGTAGCCCAGCACCTGCTGGTCGAGGCGCGCGTGCAGGGCTTGCAGGACGGCGGGTGGGGCGGCGATGTCCATGTCGGCGATCCACATCGGCAACACGTCTTGCGGGTAGCGGTTCCACTTGGTGCTGCCGGTGCCGAGGCGGGGGTGGATCGTGTCGAAATCAAAGCTCATGGGGGGGGGGCTCGTATCAGGAAGTCAGGCGCAAGAATGGCGCTGATTCTAGCGCCATTATTTTTATAGGCCAGAGCTGATTGCCACCGCGAGTTGCCGGTGCGCCTGTTCCAGGGCGCGGTTGACCGCTTCTTCACCGCGCACCATGGCCGGCAGGTAGACGAAATCCACCGAGTGGATGCCCACCGTCGACAGGATGGCGCTCATGTACGGGGTCAGGAAGTCCGGCTCATGGCCCTTGCGGGCGTTTCCTGAACTGACCAGGACAAAGGTGCGCCGGTCCTGCAGCAAGCCGACTTTGGCGAACTGTTCATTCACCGTAAAACTGCGCTGGATGCGCACCACATGATCGATCCAGGCCTTGAGGGCCGCCGGCACGGTGAAATTATGTACGGGGGTGCACAGGATCAGCAGGTCACAGGCTTCCAACTCCACGATCAACTGTTCCGAGAGTGCCGTGGCGCTGCTGGTGATTGCGCCGGGGGTGGTCAGCGCGTTGGCATATTCACGGCTCAAGGGCGGCAGTGCCTGGGCGCCGTAGTCACGCTCGGTCACCTCGGCGTCGGGGACCAGGTCGCGCAACAAGGCGCGGGCCAGTTTGAAGGTCTGTGCGGCTTTGCCGTGGGGGCTGAAACTGAGGAGTAGGGCGCGGGTCATTGGCTCAGGTCCTGGGAAAAGTGCATGCCCAGGGGCAACAGGCCCTGGCGGAAATAGAAGCGTTGGGCCAGGGCCATGTGCATGCCGGTGTCCAGTACCAGCCAGCGGTAGCCTCGGGCGCGGGTTTCTTCGCGTACGCGGTCCAGCAGTTGTTCGCCCAGGCGGCGTCGTTGCTGTGTGGCGTCTATCACCAGGTCATCCACGTAGATGAAGCGGCCATACAGGGTGTTTTCGGTTAGCCGATAGCCGGCCAGGCCTATTACCTTGCCGTGCTCTTTTGCTGCCAGCAGGTGATAGCCGTTTTGCCGTTGGCGGTGGATTTGTTCGGCGAATGCGGTGGCGTCGGTGAGGTGGGGGCGCAGTTGGTGCATTACTGGGAAGCTGGCGATGAGGTCGGTGTCGGATTCGAGGTGGGCGAATTCGGTGTGGTCATTCATGGTGGGGGCTTTTGTGTGGTTAGGGATATGCCATTGTTGTGGGTATGGTTGGTTAGGGACAGGGGCATGATTGGACTCGTGGGTTGGGGCATATCCGATATTTGGGTAACGGCGGCTTATGGTTCCGCCCTTACGGCGGCTCACTTTTGATAGAGCGCAAAAGTAAGCAAAACGCTCTTGCCCCAACACTCGGCACCTCGCCTA
>NZ_JBBGYS010000080.1:0-10462 GCF_037479595.1 Pseudomonas sp. MYb541
CTAGGCGAGGTGCCGAGTGTTGGGGCAAGAGCGTTTTGCTTACTTTTGCGCTGTTCAAAAGTGAGCCGCTGTAAGAGCGGAACCATAAGCAGCCGTTACCCAAATAACGGATATACACCCAACCCAACCCAACCCAACCCCATCAAACCCACCCCAGCCAACTCCAGTAAGTCACCGCAAACACCACCATCAACAAATAACCAACCAGCGTCACCAAAACCCCCACCTTGGCAAACTGCCGCGCCGTAAACGTCCCCGTCCCCAGACACACCATATTCTGCGGCGCATTGATCGGCAGAATAAACCCATAACTCATCACAAACCCCAACAGCATCGTCATCCCCAGCCGACTGAACTCCCCCGGCAACGTCTGCAATACCGCAATCAAAATCGGCAGCAGTGCCGAGGTCAACGCCGTGGCACTGGCAAACCCCAAATGAATCACAATCAAAAACGCCCCCAGAATCGCAAACACACCCAGCGGCCCCACCTGATCCAACCCCGTGTGAGCCACCACCGCAGCCCCCAACCACTGCCCCGCCTGGGTGGTCAACAGCGCCGTCCCCAGGCTGATACCGACCCCGAACACAATCACCGTGCCCCACGGAATCCGCGACTGCACATCCTTCCAGGTCATCACGCCGATACCCGGCAGCAACAGCAACACCAACCCCGCGTACGTGGTCGAGGTGGTATCAAAACTGTGCAAACGCCCTTCCGTGGCCCAGGCCAGCAGCAACATCACCGACACCGTCAACAGGCGCTTCTGCGGCCCGGTCATCGGCCCGATGTCCACCAGTGACTGCGCCACCGCTTCTTTGCCACCCGGAATGCTGTCGGTCTCCGGCGGCAGCAATTTGAGCACCAGGAACAGCAACACCGCCGACATGATCAACGCCCACGGCGCCCCCGCGATCAGCCAGTCGATCCACGACACGCGCTGGCCAAGCATCTTGTCCATGAAGCCGACGGTCAGCAGGTTCTGCGCGGCGGCGGTCTGGATGCCAACGTTCCAGATGCTGGTGCCCTGGGCCACCACGATCATGATGCCGGCGGCGATGTTCGAGCGCTTGTCCACGCCGAACGCGGCGATCACGCCCATCATGATCGGCACCACGCAGGCACTGCGCGCGGTGGCGCTGGGCACCACCAGGCTGAGCAGGATGGTGACCGCAATCGCCCCGAGCAGGATGCGCCGGGTGCTGGTGCCGACGCGGCTCAGGGTGACCAGGGCGATGCGTCGGTCCAGGCCGGTGTGGGTCATGGCGGCGGCGATAAACAATGCGCCCGCCACCAGCGCCAGCGCCGGGTTGGAGAAGCCGGTCAGCGCCATACTGATGGCCGGGCTGGTGCCAATCAAATGAGTGGGGTCTTGCAGCGACGGCGCCGTGCCAAGCAAAAAGGCCATCAGCGACGTGATCATGATCGCGCTGGCTTCATAGGACACCGCTTCGGTGATCCATACCACCACGGCAAACGCGAGGATTGCCAGCATGCGGTGCCCGGCCACCGGCAAGTCGGCGGGCAGCGGCAACAGCAGCACCCCGGCCATCACCAGCACGGCGACCACCAGGCCCAGGGGTAATTTGTAGGATGCCGCGCTCATGGGGTGCTCCAAGGCTCTGAATCAGAGCCTTGAGCATGGGGCAAAACCACCTGCGGCGTGTTGACCTAGGCCAATAACTGACTCAACACCGCCCGCAACTTGCCGGGTTTGACCGGTTTGTTCAGCAACGGTGCTTCCAGGCGACGCAAAGCACGGCGGCATTGGTCTGTGCGATCGGCCGTGATAATGACCGCCGGGATCTTGCAGGCAAAATGCTCGCGCAACTGCTTGACCACCGCACAACCCACCACCCCATGGTCCAGGTGGTAATCCGCCAAAATCAACTCCGGCGCCCTGCCCTGCAAGGCCAGCAACGCACCGGCCTGGTCGGTGGCGGTGACCACTTCACAGCCCCATTGCCCGAGCAGCGCACGCATGCTTTCGAGGATGCTCACCTCGTTGTCGATCACCAGCAAACGCCGCCCCGGCAGCGGGTTGCCGGTGGTCGGTTGCACCGGCAACTGGCTGATCGGCAACGGCATCTCATCACTCAACGGCACTTCGATGCTGAACATCGAACCCCGCCCCGGCCAGGAACGCACGGCGATGGGGTACCCGAGGATCTCGGCGATCCGCTCGACAATCGCCAACCCCAGCCCCACGCCCTTGCGGTCGGCAGCGCGGCCGACATCGAGCTGGTTGAATTCCAGGAAGATTGACTGCAACCGGTCCGCCGCAATCCCACGCCCGGTGTCCCACACTTCCAGGCGCAAACAATGGCCGCGCCTACGGGCACCCAACAGGATGCAGCCTTCGTCGGTGTAGCGGCAGGCATTACTGAGGAAATTGCGCAGGATCCGCGTCAGCAGCCGCAGGTCGGTGCTGATCGCATAACGCCCGGTGTGCACCCGCAGGTTTAGCCCCGCCGCCTGGGCCACTGATTGAAACTCCGAGACCAGCGGCGCGAACAGTTCGTCGAGCCGATACAGCGCCACATCCGGCTTGACCGCCGCCTGGTCGAGCCGCGAAATATCCAGTAAATCGGTGAGCAAATCCTCGGCGCCTTCCAGCGCCTGGTGCGTACGTTCAACCAGCACCTGCTCGACGCTGGGCAACTGGCGCTCGCGCAGGGTGGCGATCAACAGCCGCGCGGCATTCAGCGGTTGCAGCAGGTCATGGCTGGCGGCGGCCAGGTACTTGTCCTTGCTGCGATTGGCGGCCTGGGCGGCGTCGCGGGCGTCGCGCAGGTCCTGTTCGATTTGTTCGCGTTGGGCAATCTGTTGCTGCAGGTTGTGGTTGGCTTCCAGCAACTCATCGGTGCGCGCAGCGACGCGTTGTTCCAGCTCGTCGTTGAGACGGATATAGCGCTTGCGCTCGGCCTCCAACTCATCCAGCCGCGCGGTGAGTTCCGGGTAATGGCTCTTGCGCGCCGACTGGTCGCTCAGCCCCAACAGCCCCGCGAGCGCACGCTGCTGGTCGTCAGAGAGCTTCGCCATAGACGACCTCTACATCACGCTGGCTCGACTCCCTCGGGTTGGTGAGGATGCACGGGTCGCCCATCGCATGCTGGGACAGGAACGGAATATCCGCCACGCGCACCCCATGCAGGCCAAGGGTTTCGTGGAAGCCAATGGCATGTTTCAGCGCGATCAGGTGCTCCACCAGCCGTCCGCAGATCTGCCGGTGATTAAGGCCGCGACAGTCGATGCCAAAGGTCTCGGCAATCACCTTGAAGCGCTCCGGCGCCGAGCTGTAGTTGAACGCCACCACATGTTCGACCAGCACCGCGTTGCACAGGCCGTGGGGCAGATCGAGAAAGCCGCCCAGGCTGTGAGACATGGCGTGCACCGCGCCGAGAATCGCGTTGGAGAACGCCAGCCCGGCCTGCATGCTGCCGAGCATGATTTTCTCGCGCAGGGCAATGTCCGTGGGGTTGGCGATCATCTGCACCAGGTTGCCGTTGATCAGGCGCATCGCTTCCAGCGCATGGGGGTCGGTGAGCGGACCATGGCCGGTGGAGACGAACGCCTCGATGGCATGCACCAGCGCGTCGATGCCGGTGCAGGCGGACAGGAACGGGTCCATGCTGGCGGTGGTTTCCGGGTCGATCAACGACACATCCGGCACCACCGCCTTGCTGACGATGGAGAACTTCATGCGTTCCTGCTGGTTGGATATGATCACGAACTGCGAGACATCCGCCGAGGTGCCGGCGGTGGTGGGGATCAGGATCAGCGGCGGGCTGGGCACGCGAATGGTGTCGACGCCCTCGAACTCAAGAATGCTGCGCCCGTGGGCCACCACGATGCCGATGGCCTTGCCACAGTCCATGGGGCTGCCGCCGCCAATGGCGACGATCACGTCGCAATGGTTTTCGCGGTACACCTCGGCGCCAGTCATGACTTCTTCGACGCGGGGGTTGGGTGAAACGGCGCTGTACAGGCAATAGTCGATGCCGATGGCTTGCAGGCTGGCTTCCACATCGGCCACCCAACCGGCGGCGATCACGCCAGGATCACTGACCACCAGCACTTTGCGCGCACCGAAGGTCTTGGCGTAGTTGCCGACGTTGTGCCGGCAGCCGGCACCAAAGATGATTTCAGGCGAGACGAATTTACGCAGTTGGCTCAGGGTCTGGCTCATTGGAAAGCCTGTTTTTATTATTTTGGAAGAATGCGCTCCACACTAACCGATCCGGCTGCGATTGCAATCAGACCAAAGAGGCATCCTTCCAGCAGCTCCCGCGATCAGCGGCTAGCGAAGTACATGGTGACTTCGAAGCCAATACGCAGGTCGGTAAACGCAGGTTTGGTCCACATTGGGGCAGTCCTCTTGTTGTGCCGGAGGGTTCCGGTGGGGTCATTAATGCATGGGGAATGCGGGGAGCGAATGCTACTTTCGAAGCACTAGCCACCCTGCATTAGTCGCGGCTCCTACAGGGGATTGCATTTCAAGTCAGGGTCAGAAGAAGCCCAGCGGATTGATGTCGTAGCTCACCAGCAGGTTCTTGGTCTGCTGGTAATGGTCGAGCATCATCTTGTGGTTTTCACGACCGACACCGGATTTTTTGTACCCACCAAACGCCGCATGCGCCGGGTACAGGTGATAACAGTTGGTCCATACGCGCCCGGCCTTGATCGCCCGGCCCATGCGGTACGCACGGTTGATGTCGCGAGTCCACAGGCCGGCGCCCAGGCCGAACTCGCTGTCATTGGCAATCGCCAAGGCTTCGGCTTCGTCCTTGAAGGTGGTCACGCCCACCACCGGCCCGAAGATTTCCTCCTGGAACACGCGCATCTTGTTGTGGCCCTTGAGCAGGGTCGGCTGGATGTAATAGCCGCTGGACAGGTCGCCCTCCAGACGCTCCGCCGCGCCGCCGGTCAGCAGCACTGCGCCCTCTTCCTGGGCAATCTTCAGGTAGGAAAGAATCTTGTCGAATTGCTGCTCGGACGCCTGGGCGCCGACCATGGTCTCGGTGTCGAGCGGGTTGCCGCGCTTGATCTTGACGATCTTTTTCATCACCTCGGCCATGAACGCATCGTAGATCGACTCCTGCACCAGCGCGCGTGATGGGCAGGTGCACACTTCACCCTGGTTGAAGAACGCCAGGACCAAGCCTTCGGCGGCTTTTTCGATGAATTGCGGCTCGGCCTGCATGATGTCTTCAAAGAAGATATTCGGCGACTTGCCGCCCAGCTCCACGGTGGACGGAATGATGTTCTCGGCGGCCGCGTGCATGATGTGCGCGCCCACCGGCGTGGAGCCGGTGAAGGCGATCTTGGCGATGCGCTTGCTGGTGGCCAGCGCCTCCCCGGCTTCGCGGCCAAAGCCTTGTACGATGTTGAGCACGCCAGGCGGCAGCAGGTCACCGATCAGCTCGGCGAACACCATGATCGACAACGGCGTCTGCTCGGCCGGTTTGAGCACGATGCAATTCCCGGCAGCCAACGCAGGCGCAAGTTTCCAGGCAGCCATCAGCAGCGGGAAGTTCCACGGGATGATCTGCCCGACCACGCCCAAGGGCTCATGGAAGTGATAGGCCGCGGTGTGCTCGTTGATCTCGGCGGCACCGCCCTCCTGGGCCCGAATGCATCCGGCGAAGTAGCGGAAGTGGTCAGCGGCCAGAGGCACGTCGGCGTTGAGGGTTTCGCGCACCGCCTTGCCGTTGTCCCAGGTTTCGGCCACCGCCAGCACTTCGAGGTGTTGCTCGATGCGGTCAGCGATTTTCAGCAACACCAGGGCGCGATCCTGGGCCGAGGTCTTGCCCCAGGCATCGGCGGCGGCATGGGCGGCATCGAGGGCCTTGTCGATATCGGCGGCGCTGGAACGCGGGAATTCGGCAATCACTTCGCCAGTTACCGGCGAAGTATTGGTGAAGTACTCACCCTTGATCGGCGCGACAAACTCACCGCCGATGTAATTGCCGTAGCGCGGCTTGAAGCTGACGATGGCGCCGGGGGTGCCAGGTTGGGCGTAGATCATGGTGAGGCCTCTGCTTATTGTTGGGTGTTGATGGGCTGCATCTGGGTGCGTTCGTAGTGGGGGTACAGGTGGGTCACGCTGCGGATCAGCTCATAGCGACTGAGGCTGATCGCGGCGAATCGCTCGGGGATCGGGCTACGGATCAGCTCAGGCATGTCACTGCCCTGGGCCGCACCGTCGCGTAGCAACTGGTCGAGCCAAGTGAGGTAGTCGTGCATCTGCTCGAAGGGTTTGGCGTCGGTCGCGATGGGGCCGTGGCCGGGCACGATCAGCGTCCAGGGCAAACCTTGCAGGGTGGCGATATCCGCCAGCCAGATCAGCAGCCCCGGTGAATGAGGCGTGGTGAGCGCACGTTGGTAGAACACCAGGTCACCGGCAAACAGCACGCCGGTCTTCTGGTCGAAGATCGCCAGGTCGGCACCGGTATGGCCGCGCAGCTGCAGCAGTTGCAGGTCGTGGCTGCCGAAGCTTTTCACGCCGGGTTGCAGGGTCTGGTTGGGCAATACCACTTCGGTGCCGCGCATCCAATCACCGACCATGCGATACAGGTTCTCGGCCATGCTGTCGCCCTGCTCATGCAATAGCTCGGTGGTGCCGGCCAGGGCGCCGATCGGCACGTCCTTGAAGGCTTGGTTGCCCAGAGCGTGGTCGGGGTGATGGTGAGTCAGCAGCACCTGGATCACCGGTTTGTCGGTGACACCGGCGATGGCCTGGCGCAGGGCTTCGCCGTAGCGTTTGGACGGCCCAGTGTCGATCACTACTACGCCAGGTTCAGTGACGATGAAGCCAACGTTGACGATGTTGCCGCCGTTGTCCTTGGCAAAGTTGTCGGTGCTGCCTTCCAGCACCCAGGTGTTATCGGCAATCAAACGCGGCTTGAGGCCGTAGTCCAGCTCGGCCAGCACCGGCAGGCTGAGCATGAGTAGCCACAGCAGAATCCAGCGCTGGGTCATGGGATGGCCGCCTCGAACTGGCTGCCGCTGGTGTCGCGCAGGGTCAGGCGTATGGGCTCGGCGCCTTCGACGTCGAAGGCCAGGTTGGGGTTTTCACTGACCGCAGGGAACAGCTCCAGCCGCGCCAACAGCTGGTTATTCACACCGTGCAGTTCGGCCTGGTTGATGAAGAACTCGGGAATGCCGCTGACCATGCCGTTATCCATCGGATGCGCGACTTGCAGCTTCAGGCGGCTGAACGCGGCACGCGGGTAACGCCCGCCGAGCACTTCGCCGAGGTGGTCTTCCCAACCGGGCTGGGTGCGCACCACGCTGGGCGCCGTGCAACCACCGCCGGCGGCATCGATCAGGGTCGAGCCGACATGCCAAATGCCATCCTTGGTCAATACCGCCGCGCGCAAGGGCGTGGCCTGTTCGATGCGAATCCGGATCGACAGCCATGGCAGCACGCGCTCCACCGGCTGAAAGTCGACGATTTGCGGCAACGGATTCAACTCGGCCCAGGCGAGGATTTTCACCACCTCCCCCTTGAACGCACGGGCGTCGATTTCCAACGGCACCTGGCGTGCATCCTCAGCGAACGGTGGCGCCAAGAGCTTCACCCGCTCGTCGAACACAAACGGCGCGTTGTCGAGAAAACGCTGGTGATAGTAGGCCCACATCACCGAGGGCACCGGGTCGACAGGCGCGCCCCAGGCCAGCATTGGCAAACAGAATACCCACCACCCGCGCAGGCGCATGGCTTACTCCTCGACGTGCACGCTGTCGAGGTAGGTACGCACCGCCCACAGGGCTTCCTGGCTCAAATAATCCGCCATTTTCGGCATGTACACCCGGCCATCGCGCACCGCGCCGTGGCGCACACGCTCCACGAACCACTCATCCCCGGCGTCACCGGCATCAAGCATGCGCAGGTCGGGGGCGATGCCACCGGACTTGGCTTCCAGGCCATGGCACGCCGCGCAGTTCTGGTTGTACGCCGAGGCACCCACTTCGACGGCCTTGTCGTGTTCGGCGGTGGTGCGATACGGGTTGGTGGCGGCCCAGCCATCGGCGTCCAACGGCACGCCGGCCTCCTTGATCGGGGTAAGGCCTTTGGTTTCCACGGCGGTGGGCGTCACGTTGCCGTGGGCCCAAACTGAACCGGCACTGAGCGCACCGGCAATCAGGCAGGCGGTGATCAAGGCGTTGCGTTTTGTTGTCATTGTTTTTTCCCTCAGGATTGCACGCAAAACCTCTTCGCAGAGGCTATGGCAACCATCTTAGGAAGCCCCCGGCGGCGCCCGTATGCTGCTTTGGTGGGCGGGCTCTCATCCGTTGGTAGCAGGCCTTGTGGGGCACTGCTAAATCAGAGGCGGTTCGGGAAAAAGTCCCGGCAACACCGGGACTTTTTCCGTATTCGTCAACGCAGCCAGGCAGCAACCTGTGCAGGCCAAAACCTCCACTGGGAACTGCAACCATGACAATAAGATCGCTACCCGCCCGCTCACCTATAAGCCTTGCCGTGCAAGCCTTTGTGCTGGTGGGCAGCCTGTCCCTCAGTGCTGCGGGCCTTGCAGCCGCCGAACCTGCCGTCGCCAAGCAAACCCGTAATGTCACCTGGGAAGACATCGCCAACGATCACCTGACCACCAAGGACGTGCTGCAATATGGCATGGGCACCAATGCCCAACGCTGGAGCCCCCTGGCGCAGGTCAACGACAAGAACGTGTTCAAGCTCACGCCGGCCTGGTCCTACTCGTTCGGCGACGAGAAGCAGCGCGGTCAGGAATCCCAGGCCATCGTCAGCGACGGCGTGGTTTACGTCACCGGCTCCTATTCCCGCGTGTTCGCCCTCGATGCGAAGACCGGCAAACGCCTGTGGACCTACAACCACCGCCTGCCCGACAACATTCGCCCGTGCTGTGACGTGGTCAACCGCGGCGCGGCGATCTTTGGAGACAAAATCTACTTCGGCACCCTGGACGCGCGCCTGATCGCCCTCGACAAGAACACCGGCAAAGTGGTGTGGAACAAAAAATTCGGTGATCACGCCGCCGGCTACACCATGACCGGCGCCCCGGTGCTGATCAAAGACAAGGTCAGCGGCAAGGTGCTGCTGATCCACGGCAGCTCCGGCGATGAATTCGGCGTGGTCGGCCAGCTGTATGCGCGCGACCCCGACACCGGTGAAGAAGTCTGGATGCGTCCGTTCGTGGAGGGCCACATGGGCCGCTTGAACGGCAAGGACAGCACCCCGACCGGCGACGTGAAGGCGCCGTCGTGGCCGGATGACCCGACCACCGAAACCGGCAAGGTCGAGGCCTGGAGCCACGGCGGCGGCGCCCCTTGGCAGAGCGCGAGCTTCGATGCCGAGACCAACACCATCATCGTCGGTGCCGGCAACCCCGGCCCGTGGAACACCTGGGCGCGCACCTCCAAGGACGGCAACCCCCACGACTTCGACAGCCTCTACACCTCGGGCCAGGTCGGTGTAGACCCCAGTACCGGCGAAGTGAAGTGGTTCTACCAGCACACGCCGAACGATGCCTGGGACTTCTCCGGTAACAACGAACTGGTGCTGTTCGACTACAAGGACAAGGACGGCAAAGTGGTCAAGGCCACCGGCCATGCCGACCGTAACGGCTTCTTCTACGTGGTGGACCGCAACAACGGCAAGCTGCAGAACGCCTTCCCGTTCGTCGACAACATCACCTGGGCCAGCCACATTGACCTGAAGACCGGCCGCCCCGTGGAAAACGAAGGCCAACGTCCGGCCAAGCCGTTGCCGGGTGAAACCAAGGGTAAGCCGGTGGAAGTCTCGCCGCCGTTCCTGGGTGGCAAGAACTGGAACCCCATGGCCTACAGCCAGGACACCGGCCTGTTCTATATCCCTGGCAACCAGTGGAAAGAGGAATACTGGACCGAAGAGGTCAACTACAAGAAGGGCTCGGCGTACCTGGGCATGGGTTTCCGCATCAAGCGCATGTATGACGACCACGTCGGCACCTTGCGGGCGATGAACCCGACCACCGGCAAGGTAGTGTGGGAGCACAAGGAACACCTGCCCTTGTGGGCCGGCGTGCTGGCGACCAAGGGCAACCTGGTGTTCACCGGCACCGGCGATGGTTTCTTCAAGGCCTTCGATGCGAAAACCGGCAAGGAGCTGTGGAAGTTCCAGACCGGCAGCGGCATCGTCTCGCCGCCGATCACTTGGGAACAGGATGGCGAGCAGTACATCGGCGTCACCGTCGGCTACGGCGGTGCGGTGCCGCTGTGGGGCGGCGACATGGCCGAGCTGACCAAGCCGGTGGCACAGGGTGGGTCGTTCTGGGTGTTCAAGATTCCGAGTTGGGATCAGAAAACCGCTCAGAAATAACCCCCACTGAGTATGCCGGGGCCGCCCTTTGTGGGGGGGGGGGGGGGGGGGGCCCCCCCCCCCCACCCCCCCCCCCCCCCCCCCCCCCCCCCGGGGGGGCCCCCCCCCCCCCCCCCCCCCCCC
>NZ_JBBGYS010000081.1:0-3336 GCF_037479595.1 Pseudomonas sp. MYb541
CGTTCTTTAAAAATTTGGGTATGTGATAGAAAGATAGACTGAACGTTACTTTCACTGGTAACGGATCAGGCTAAGGTAAAATTTGTGAGTTCTCTTAATTGAGAAATTCGAATTTTCGGCGAATGTCGTCTTCACAGTATAACCAGATTGCTTGGGGTTATATGGTCAAGTGAAGAAGCGCATACGGTGGATGCCTTGGCAGTCAGAGGCGATGAAAGACGTGGTAGCCTGCGAAAAGCTTCGGGGAGTCGGCAAACAGACTTTGATCCGGAGATGTCTGAATGGGGGAACCCAGCCATCATAAGATGGTTATCTTGTACTGAATACATAGGTGCAAGAGGCGAACCAGGGGAACTGAAACATCTAAGTACCCTGAGGAAAAGAAATCAACCGAGATTCCCTTAGTAGTGGCGAGCGAACGGGGACTAGCCCTTAAGTGGCTTTGAGATTAGCGGAACGCTCTGGAAAGTGCGGCCATAGTGGGTGATAGCCCTGTACGCGAAAATCTCTTAGTCATGAAATCGAGTAGGACGGAGCACGAGAAACTTTGTCTGAATATGGGGGGACCATCCTCCAAGGCTAAATACTACTGACTGACCGATAGTGAACTAGTACCGTGAGGGAAAGGCGAAAAGAACCCCGGAGAGGGGAGTGAAATAGATCCTGAAACCGTATGCGTACAAGCAGTGGGAGCCTACTTTGTTAGGTGACTGCGTACCTTTTGTATAATGGGTCAGCGACTTATTTTCAGTGGCGAGCTTAACCGAATAGGGGAGGCGTAGCGAAAGCGAGTCTTAATAGGGCGTCTAGTCGCTGGGAATAGACCCGAAACCGGGCGATCTATCCATGGGCAGGTTGAAGGTTGGGTAACACTAACTGGAGGACCGAACCGACTACCGTTGAAAAGTTAGCGGATGACCTGTGGATCGGAGTGAAAGGCTAATCAAGCTCGGAGATAGCTGGTTCTCCTCGAAAGCTATTTAGGTAGCGCCTCATGTATCACTGTAGGGGGTAGAGCACTGTTTCGGCTAGGGGGTCATCCCGACTTACCAAACCGATGCAAACTCCGAATACCTACAAGTGCCGAGCATGGGAGACACACGGCGGGTGCTAACGTCCGTCGTGAAAAGGGAAACAACCCAGACCGTCAGCTAAGGTCCCAAAGTTATGGTTAAGTGGGAAACGATGTGGGAAGGCTTAGACAGCTAGGAGGTTGGCTTAGAAGCAGCCACCCTTTAAAGAAAGCGTAATAGCTCACTAGTCGAGTCGGCCTGCGCGGAAGATGTAACGGGGCTCAAACCATACACCGAAGCTACGGGTATCACGTAAGTGATGCGGTAGAGGAGCGTTCTGTAAGCCTGTGAAGGTGAGTTGAGAAGCTTGCTGGAGGTATCAGAAGTGCGAATGCTGACATGAGTAACGACAATGGGTGTGAAAAACACCCACGCCGAAAGACCAAGGTTTCCTGCGCAACGTTAATCGACGCAGGGTTAGTCGGTCCCTAAGGCGAGGCTGAAAAGCGTAGTCGATGGAAAACAGGTTAATATTCCTGTACTTCTGGTTATTGCGATGGAGGGACGGAGAAGGCTAGGCCAGCTTGGCGTTGGTTGTCCAAGTTTAAGGTGGTAGGCTGGAATCTTAGGTAAATCCGGGATTCTAAGGCCGAGAGCTGATGACGAGTTAACTTTTAGTTAACGAAGTGGTTGATGCCATGCTTCCAAGAAAAGCTTCTAAGCTTCAGGTAACCAGGAACCGTACCCCAAACCGACACAGGTGGTTGGGTAGAGAATACCAAGGCGCTTGAGAGAACTCGGGTGAAGGAACTAGGCAAAATGGCACCGTAACTTCGGGAGAAGGTGCGCCGGTGAGGGTGAAGGACTTGCTCCGTAAGCTCATGCCGGTCGAAGATACCAGGCCGCTGCGACTGTTTATTAAAAACACAGCACTCTGCAAACACGAAAGTGGACGTATAGGGTGTGACGCCTGCCCGGTGCCGGAAGGTTAATTGATGGGGTTAGCTAACGCGAAGCTCTTGATCGAAGCCCCGGTAAACGGCGGCCGTAACTATAACGGTCCTAAGGTAGCGAAATTCCTTGTCGGGTAAGTTCCGACCTGCACGAATGGCGTAACGATGGCGGCGCTGTCTCCACCCGAGACTCAGTGAAATTGAAATCGCTGTGAAGATGCAGTGTATCCGCGGCTAGACGGAAAGACCCCGTGAACCTTTACTATAGCTTTGCACTGGACTTTGAATTTGCTTGTGTAGGATAGGTGGGAGGCTTTGAAGCGTGGACGCCAGTCTGCGTGGAGCCAACCTTGAAATACCACCCTGGCAACTTTGAGGTTCTAACTCAGGTCCGTTATCCGGATCGAGGACAGTGTATGGTGGGTAGTTTGACTGGGGCGGTCTCCTCCTAAAGAGTAACGGAGGAGTACGAAGGTGCGCTCAGACCGGTCGGAAATCGGTCGTAGAGTATAAAGGCAAAAGCGCGCTTGACTGCGAGACAGACACGTCGAGCAGGTACGAAAGTAGGTCTTAGTGATCCGGTGGTTCTGTATGGAAGGGCCATCGCTCAACGGATAAAAGGTACTCCGGGGATAACAGGCTGATACCGCCCAAGAGTTCATATCGACGGCGGTGTTTGGCACCTCGATGTCGGCTCATCACATCCTGGGGCTGAAGCCGGTCCCAAGGGTATGGCTGTTCGCCATTTAAAGTGGTACGCGAGCTGGGTTTAGAACGTCGTGAGACAGTTCGGTCCCTATCTGCCGTGGACGTTTGAGATTTGAGAGGGGCTGCTCCTAGTACGAGAGGACCGGAGTGGACGAACCTCTGGTGTTCCGGTTGTCACGCCAGTGGCATTGCCGGGTAGCTATGTTCGGAATAGATAACCGCTGAAAGCATCTAAGCGGGAAACTAGCCTCAAGATGAGATCTCACTGGAACCTTGAGTTCCCTGAAGGGCCGTCGAAGACTACGACGTTGATAGGTTGGGTGTGTAAGCGCTGTGAGGCGTTGAGCTAACCAATACTAATTGCCCGTGAGGCTTGACCATATAACACCCAAGCAATTTGACTACTCTAACGAGCATCAGATTGCGGTGTGTGAAGACGAAAATGAACCGAAAGTTCGACGCTCACAAAACACCGAAAGCTGTCACATACCCAATTTGCTGAAGCGAGGCATAAGCCGCGACTCAGTACCCGAATTTCTTGACGACCATAGAGCATTGGAACCACCTGATCCCATCCCGAACTCAGTAGTGAAACGATGCATCGCCGATGGTAGTGTGGGGTTTCCCCATGTGAGAGTAGGTCATCGTCAAGATTAAATTCC